>NZ_JACAKI010000011.1:74092-118941 GCF_030326445.1 Myroides sp. DF42-4-2 | reverse complement strand
CTCGTCGTTCGATGCTCGTTGTAAAGCACAATTATCTTACAAATGAAGAAACTAAACAAACCGTGCAAACCGCGCAACTAACAAACCGCGCAAAAAACAAATCGTAGATTCATCGAACACCAAAAACAATTATAAACTAGGTGAGATAAACCGTGCAAATTACAAACCGTGCATAGAGCAAACCGCGCGAACCGCGCAACTAACAAACCGCGCAAAAAACAAATCGTAGATTCATCGAACTCCAAAACCATTATAAACTAGGTGAGATAAACCGCGCAAATTACAAACCGTGCATAGAGCAAACCGCGCGAACCGCGCAACTAACAAACCGCGCAAAGAACAAATCGTAGATTCATCGAGCACCAAAACAAAATATAAACTAGATGAGATAAACCGCGCAAAAAACAAATCGTAGATTCATCGAACACTAAAACAATTATAAACTAGGTGAGATAAACCGCGCAAATAACAAACTCTACCACTCACATCAATAAAACTATCTTCTAAATAAAAAAAAGCCCGTAAAAGGGCTTAAAATTCGTTTATTGACTATTATTTTCTAATTCCTGAGTCTTAGTTATTATGTCGGACATGGCATATCCCTTTCGGAATAAATAGGCTTGAAACTTTTGTTTTTTCTTTTGTATATCAGTATCTGTTAGCTGATTCCATTTGTTTTCGCTAATGCGATCGAAAGTTTCATAATATTCTTCATCGTCAATTTCTGCAAGCGCTAATGTGATTAAGCGATGATTAATATCTCTGAATTTTAATTCTGAAGTGATTCTATTTCTACCCCAAGCACTCAAGCGGTGTTTGCCGCGTGCAAAACTCTTTGCAAATCGCTCTTCATTGAGATAATTCTGTGCTATGAGGTGAACGATGATTTCATCGTGTATTTGGGGTGTTATACCTAATTGGAACATCTTGTTGACTACTTCGGAGTGACAGCGGTCTTGATACGCACAGTAATTTTCTAGTTTTCGTTTGGCCTCATCAAAGGAAAGGTAGGTAGTTTCTCGATTCAATTTTTCATTTTTTTTACAAATATAGTGACCCCGGAGGAAGTACCCTAACCTGGTTTGTTATTCCTTTTTAATAAAATTATATTTTTCAAATAAATTGATTATGTGCCTTTCGTTTCGTAGCTTTCCTAGAAGAAAAATAACATTTTGAATTATGAGTATCAACAAAAGTTTCTTGCTAGAATTACAGCATGAATTAAATAGTACAAGAAAAATTATCGCTTGCGTGCCAACAGATCAATGGGATTGGAAACCTCATGCAAAATCAATGAGTTTAGGGGATTTATCTAAGCATATTGTTGAGTTAATTGTTTGGACGGAGTGGATTACCAAGCAAAAGTCACTGAATTTCCATACGGAATACAAGCCGTTAGAGGCTAAAACAACTGAAGAGTTGTTAGCGTTGATTGATGCATTTGAGAAACGAGTTGTGGTAGCGTTAGAAGGTATGACTGAAGAGCAGTGGATGGAAAATTGGGCACTAAAAGCTGGGGAACACACTATTGTCGAAATGCCTAAGGTTGGCGCTAACCGTTTTCTTGTAAATAACCACATCTACCACCACAGAGGACAGCTTTCTGTCTATTTGCGTTTGTTGGATATTCCAATTCCTGGAATGTATGGTCCTTCTGCAGATGATGCAAAATAGAATAGTAAATGGAAAAGGCTAACAGAATGTGTTAGCCTTTTTTGTTGCATGGCGTTTCGGTTTCTATCTGGAATTTGAGTTGTTGTTCCTGTAATGTCGCCTCCTTCTTTTTATTCCTGTTGGAATAGGTATTGGTTGAAATAAATAACAAAAATTTTGTAAAATTTAACGTTGTATTTTGTTTATTTTCGCGAGCTAAAATAGAACGTATGCACTTAAATAAATTATTTTTTTTTCTTGTCAGCTTGTGTGTGTATCAATCCACTTTTTCGCAAAACAAGAATAATACGGTTTACATTAATCTTGGCGGACAAGGGATAGAAACCTCTTTTAAAACAAGACTGACATATGATATTCACTTAGAAGCTTTCGCTGGCGTAGGAGCAGGCTATAAGTTAGAAGAAACAAGTGGATATTATTATGAATATGGTTTTATTCCTTTTACTAAGGCCAATTTGAAGTGGCATTTTGTCAATGAAGAGGAACGAACTTTTTATCTGGCTACTCAAGTAAAGTATTCTTTTGGCAAAACTTCAGATCCAAGTTATAATCAAATATTGATTACGGAGGGACATATTGGTAATGAACAATACATTACTCCTCGACTGATTTTTAACATCCATGTAGGTGGAGGATATATTCAAGATTTTGACGTTCAACGCGGCGAGTTCTTGTTTACGTTCGGAGTTACGTTGAAGTACGCTGTTTTTAAGTTTTAAAACTTAAAAACAAAAAGGCCTAACTCATCGAGTTAGGCCTTTTTTTAGTACCCGGAGTGGGAATCGAACCCACACTCCTAGGAACACGAGTTTGAGTCGTGCGCGTCTACCAATTCCGCCATCCGGGCATTTGGTGTTGAATTGTGAGTGCAAATGTAAAGAAAAAAATATTCTAACAAAGAAAAAAATCAAAAAAATTCTATTAGTCAATTAATATTTTATAAATTTGCATCGCTGAATTAGTATAAGGAAGCGCTAACTAACAACATAACAACTAATTAGAAAAAATGTTAAATCCTGAATCAGAAGCAAAAATTTTTGCTTGTTCTCAAAGCATCGAATTAGCAGAGAAGATAGCAAAAGAATATGGAGTAGAATTGGGTAAAGTTACATTGTCACATTACAGTGATGGTGAGTTTCAGCCCTCTTTTGAAGAATCTATAAGAGGACGAAGAGTTTTCTTAGTGTGTTCTACGTTTCCATCTGCGGATAACCTAATGGAATTATTGCTGATGTGTGATGCTGCAAAAAGAGCATCAGCTAGACATATCACGGTTGTAATTCCTTATTTTGGATGGGCTAGACAAGATAGAAAGGATAAACCAAGGGTTCCAATCGGAGCTAAATTAGTAGCGAAGTTATTAGAATCAGCTGGAGCAACTCGAATCATGACCATGGATTTACACGCAGATCAAATTCAAGGATTCTTCGAAAAACCAGTGGATCATTTGTATGCTTCAACGATCTTTTTACCTTACGTAAAAAGCTTGAACATCGAGAACTTGACAATTGCATCACCAGATATGGGAGGATCAAAAAGAGCATATGCCTATTCTAAGTTTTTAAATTCGGATGTTGTAATCTGTTATAAACAAAGAAAAGAAGCAAATGTAATTGAAAAGATGGAGCTTATTGGCGAGGTGAAAGGACGTAATGTTATCTTGGTAGACGATATGATCGATACTGGAGGAACGCTTGCTAAAGCTGCAGATATGATGTTAGAGAGAGGAGCTTTGAGCGTACGTGCAATTTGTACGCATGCTATTCTATCAGGAAGTGCGTATGAGAAGATTGAAGAGTCTTCTTTGACAGAATTAATCGTAACCGATTCAATTCCGTTAAAAAAACCATGTGACAAAATTAAAGTATTAAGCTGTGCACCTTTGTTTGCTGAAGTAATGCACAATGTGCAATCGAATATGTCGATTAGCCAAACATTCGTAATGTAAATTATTAATTAATAAATATTTAAAGTAATGAAATCAATTACAATTAAAGGATCAGAAAGAGAAAGCGTAGGTAAAGTGTCTACTAAAGCCTTACGTAATGCTGGAATGGTTCCTTGCGTAGTATACGGAGGAGAACAATCAGCAATCCACTTCACAGCAGAAGAGAAAGCATTCAAAAGTTTAGTTTACACTCCGAACGTACACACTGTTGTGATTGAATTAGAAGGTGGTAAAAAAATCAATGCAATTTTACAAGATATTCAGTTCCACCCGGTATCTGACAAAATCTTACACATCGATTTCTACCAATTATTCGACGATAAAGAAATCACTTTAGAAGTGCCTATCAAAATTTCAGGTAACTCTAAAGGAGTTATGGCTGGGGGTGTATTAAACATCAACAACCGTAAATTAAAAGTTAGAGCTTTACCAGCTAACTTACCTGACTTCGTAGAAGTAAACATTTCTGACTTAGAAATGGGGAATAAATTATACGTTACAGACATCAAAACAGATAACTATAAATTGTTACACCCAGATAACACAGTAGTGTGTCAAGTGAGAATTTCTCGTGCAGCGATGAAAGCAGCTCAAGAAGCAGCAAAAGCAGCAAAAGCACCTGCAAAGAAAAAATAATTGTAGACGCTATATTATATTTAAAAGCGCTTGTATTTGTACAAGCGCTTTTTTTATTTGTGCGAAATAACTTATGGAATGTCTTGGCTTTACGTTATTTTTGTACGTTAAAAATTAGTCAGAGAATACAATGAAAAAGTTTTTAATTGTCGGTTTAGGAAATATTGGTGCGGAGTATATTCACACCCGTCATAATATTGGATTTAAGGTTGTGGATCAAGTGGCCCGTGATTTGGGTGGCGATTGGCAAACGGTGAAATTAGGTAGTTTGGCTGAAGTAAAAGTGAAAGGGAGAACGTTGTTGTTACTAAAACCCAATACCTATATGAATTTAAGCGGAAAAGCTGTTCAATATTGGATGCAAAAAGAGAATATTCCCTTAGAGCAAATTTTGATCGTAACGGATGATTTAAATATTCCATTTGGAACGATTCGAATCAAAGCCAAAGGATCCGATGGAGGGCATAATGGATTGAAAAATATTCAAGCCATTTTAGCCAATACGAATTATCCGCGTTTTCGATTTGGAATTAGCGATGAATTTAAGAAAGGACAGCAAGTGGATTATGTTTTGGGTGAATGGTCTGCAGAGGAGAAAGAAAAGCTTGTAGAGCGCCTAGAAACGTCTTCTAAGGCTATTCAAGAGTTTGCTTTGGGCGGATTAAACAATGCGATGAATATGTACAACGCCAAGTAAGGCAATATGCAATAAAAAAAGGAATGAGTTCCTTAAACTCATTCCTTTTTTATTTACAGTCAACCGCACACCGTCAACTGTAAACAAAAAAAGAGCCACTGGCTCTTTTTTTTATGGTTTAATAGCGATGTGTAATTCTTCTAATTGTTCTGGACGGATGGCACTAGGTGCATCAATCATTACGTCTCTTCCTGAGTTGTTTTTAGGGAAGGCAATGAAATCGCGAATCGTTTCTTGTCCGCCTAGAATAGCTACTAAACGGTCTAAACCGAAAGCTAATCCTCCGTGTGGTGGTGCACCATATTGGAAAGCATTCATCAAGAATCCAAATTGTTTTTCCGCTTCTTCTTTAGAGAATCCCAAGTGTTTAAACATCAATTCTTGTGTTGCTTTATCGTGAATACGAATAGAACCTCCACCAATTTCATTTCCGTTTAAGACCATGTCATAGGCGTTTGCACGAACCTTTCCTGGATCTGTATCTAGCAATGCCATATCTTCTTTTTTAGGAGAAGTAAATGGATGGTGCATCGCAAAATAGCGTCCTGATTCTTCATCCCACTCGAATAGAGGGAAGTCAATCACCCATAAAGGAGCAAATTCATCGGCTTTTCTCAAGCCCAATCTATTTCCTAGTTCCATGCGAAGTGCACTCAATTGCGCTCTAGTTTTATTTGCAGGACCTGAAAGAATGAAGATAATATCTCCAGCTTGTGCACCTGTAACAGCTGCCCATTGCTTCAAATCTTCTTGATCATAGAACTTGTCTACAGATGATTTGAAAGAGCCATCAGCTTCACATTTACAGTATACCATACCTGAGGCACCTACTTGTGGGCGTTTTACCCAGTCAATTAGAGCGTCGATTTCTTTTCTAGTATAGGCTGCTCCACCAGGTACTGCAATCCCCACTACTAATTCAGCGCTGTTGAAAACACCAAATTCTTTGTGTTGAGCTACAGCATTTAACTCACCGAATTTCATTCCAAAACGAATATCTGGTTTGTCATTACCATAGGTACGCATGGCTTCTTCAAAAGTCATTCGTGGGAATTTGTCAATTTCAACCCCGTGAATAGATTTCAACAGATGTTTGGTCATTCCTTCAAAAGTATCCATTACATCTTCTTGGTCTACGAATGCCATTTCACAGTCAATCTGTGTAAATTCAGGCTGTCTATCTGCACGTAAATCCTCATCGCGGAAACATCTCACGATTTGGAAGTAGCGATCCATACCTCCGACCATCAACAATTGTTTGAAGGTTTGTGGAGATTGTGGCAAGGCGTAAAATTGACCTGGATTCATGCGAGAAGGTACGATAAAATCACGAGCCCCTTCTGGCGTAGAACTGATTAAATAAGGTGTTTCTACTTCACAGAAATCTTGTGCTGAAAGGTAATTACGCACTTCTTGTGCTACTTTGTGTCTGAAAAGTAAACTGTTTTTTACCGGGTTTCTACGAATATCCAAGTAGCGATATTTCATGCGAATATCTTCTCCACCATCTGTTTCATCTTCAATAGTGAAAGGTGGAACACTCGATTCGTTTAAAATCGTTAGTGACTCAACTAAAATCTCAATATCCCCTGTTGGCATATTAGGATTTTTTGATGCGCGTTCGATAACCGTTCCTGTTACTTGAATCACATACTCACGGCCTAAGTTTTTTGCCGTTTCAAAAACAGTTTTATCTGTTCGCTCTGCGTCAAAAATCAACTGTGTTATGCCGTAACGATCGCGTAAGTCAACCCAAATCATAAAGCCTTTATCACGGTGTTTACTCACCCAGCCAGACAGGGTAACTGTTGTATTTATATCAGAAGCACTTAGTGCTCCACAAGTATGAGTTCTGTACATGGTAAAAAATTATTTGTGCAAAGTTAAAAACTTATTGTGAATCGCGAGACTTTTGCTAGAAGAATGTAGATGTAAGCTATTGAATTTCTTGTGGCAAAGTATCCGCTCTTTTTTTGAACTGAATAAACAGATAGGCGAGCATAGCGCCACATAAGGCCATTCCAGCACCTACCCATTCAGGTGAATTATACCCAAAGCCCATCGTGATGGGAATTCCCCCTAAAAAAGCACCGAGGGCATTGCCAATGTTGAAACAAGCTTGTCCCGCAGATGCCGCTAACATTTCCGAACCTTTGGCATTTTTGATCAACAACATTTGTAAAGGTGAACCGATAGTAAAGGCAACTAGTCCGGTTACCAAAGACATGGCATAAGCCATCCACTGAATATGAACTGTATAGTACACGATAATCAAACATGCGGCCATCAAAGTAAAGGAAATAATAACCGCTTTTGCAGGAGAAAAGGTATCCGCAATTTTTCCACCAACAAAATTACCTAAAAACATACCTAACCCTACTAAAGTCATGATAATGGGAATATTTGCTTCGGGAATCAAGGCAATATTGGTCATCATTGGTGCGATATAGCTGATCCAGGCAAAAAGTCCCCCAGTACCAATAGAAATTAGCGCTACTAAAATCCAGGCAATTGGCGTTTTAAAAAAGGCCATTTGTTTTTTGGTATTGGTGGTAGTATCTGCTTGTAGTTTGGGAATCCAAAAGTAAATGGCGAGTGTAGTTAATACACCCATTGAGGCAATTAATGCATATGCTTCACGCCAAGTGTAATGTTGTCCGATCCAGGTGCTTAGCGGTACGCCTACCAGATTGGCCGTAGTTAATCCTGCAAACATGATGGAAACCGCTTGGGCTTCTTTTCCTTTTTGGGCGAGTTGTGTAGCTACCACTGATCCTACACCAAAAAAGGCTCCGTGCGGCAACCCAGACATAAAGCGCGTAGCGATTAAGGTCGAATATGAAGGCGAGAGTACAAAAAGTACGTGGAAAACAGAAAATAACAGCATCAAGGCCATTAACGTTTTATGCGGGGCAAATTTATTGGATGACATAACCAATAATGGAGCACCAACCACTACTCCTAAGGCATAGGTTGAAATAAAATTTCCTGCTTTTGGAATGGATATGCCTAAGTCATTTGCAATTTCGGGCAAAAGGCCCATCATCGAAAATTCTGTCATACCGATGGCTAGTCCACCAACAGCTAGAGCTAATAAGCTTTTATTCATTGAAAATATGTAAAATTTAATTATTCTTTTCCTCTTTCGTATTGAGAAGCCCATGGAATTTCTTCATCAAGTTGAGCCGATGCCGTCATCACAAAATGAGGATCTCGTAAAAATTCGCGACCCAATAAAATCAGGTCCGCTTTGTTTTGTTGTAAAATGTCTTCCGCTTGTTGACCCGTTTTAATTTCTCCAACGGTTCCTACAATTAATGAAGTATTGGTTTTTATTTCAGAGGCAAAGGGTACTTGATAGTTTGGGCCCGTGGTTATTTGCTGATGGCGTACACCACCACCACTACTTACATCAATAACTTCTACGCCTCGTTCTTGAAGAACTTTAGCTAGTGCAACACTTTCTTCCATATTCCACCCTCCTTCAGCCCAATCTGTTGCTGAGATTCTCACCCATAGGCTTTGAGTCGTGAGTAGGGGTTGTATCGCATCGATAATCTCCAGTAAAAATCGAATTCTATTCTCAAAACTTCCACCATATTCGTCCGTTCTTGTATTGATTAAGGGCGAAAAGAACTGATGGATGAGATAACCATGTGCTCCATGCAGTTCTATAATCTCATAGCCCGCTGTAATGGCACGACGAGTGGCTTGTTTAAAAGCCTCTACTGTTTGGGCAATAGCCATTTTGGTTAGCGCAACAGGCGGATGGTCTTTTTCATTAAATGCTTGTGTTGACGGTCCTACGGTTTGCCATCCATTAGGTTGGTTGGGAGCAATCTGGTCTCGTGTAATCCACGGTTTTTCACAGCTGGCTTTGCGTCCCGCATGTGCCAATTGAATCCCTGGAATGCAGTTTTGCTCTTTGATAAACTGCGTGATTTCCTCTAGTTTTTCGATATGGGCGTCTGACCAAATTCCCAAATCTCCATAGGTAATCCGCCCTTCAGGAACAACTGCTGTGGCTTCTTGAATTACCGCTGCCGCTTGTCCTATGGCAAATTGCCCTAAATGAACCAAGTGCCAATTGTTTGCAAAACCGTCTGTAGCCGTGTATTGACACATGGGCGAAACTACTAGCCTATTTTTTAATGTATGGTGTTTTAATGCAAGTGAACTAAATAATTTTCTCATGATCTCTTGTTGGTATGTTGATAAAAAAAAGCTTACTGGGGAGTAAGCCTTGCAATTATTTTAATTGTACAAAAAGATTATTTGCAATCTTCTTCGTAATAGTAATTCTACTACCGTTGATCTCAATTAAATACGATTGATCAAAAGGTTCAATTTCTAAAATTACAATCTCACTGCCTAAAGCGATTTTTTGCTTATCTAAATATTGTAGAAACTCGGCGGAAGAATCTTTGACCCCCACACAGATTACCGTTTGCTGAATCTTTATTTCCGCTAATAATTTTTTCTTGATTTGCTTAATTTCTCCTTTTGCATTGGGAATCGGATCTCCATGGGGATCTTCTGTTGGAAAACCAAGGTAAGCTTCCAGCTTATTGATCAATTTTTCCGATTTAATGTGCTCTAACTCTTCTGCTACATCGTGTACTTCATCCCAGCTAAAACCTAATTTCTCCACTAAGAATACCTCCCATAAACGGTGTTTACGCACAATCATCTTTGCCGCTAACAGCCCCTCTGAAGTTAATCGAACCCCCTGATACTTTTGATAGGTCACCAGTTTTTTCTCGTTCAATTTTTTGATCATGTCCGTAACGGAAGACGCTTTAGTTTCTATTCGCGCAGCAATGGCATTGGTAGAAATTCCGTTTTCTTCCCCTTGGGACAAGTGAAAAATTGTTTTCAAGTAGTTTTCTTCTGAATACGTAAGCATGGAGTAATTTTTTATAAAATACAAATTTACAATTTTTTTATTGAAATTATATTTTTAGCTTTGCCTAAATTTTAATTTAATCTAATAGTAAATAATTTTTTATGCGTGTATTAATAAGTTTTTTGTGTCTACTGTTTTTTACTGCTGCAGTAGAGGCTCAAACTATTCAAGGAAAGATTACCTCAAGCGGTGATATTTTGTCCTATGCGAGTGTTTTTATTGAAGGCTCTTCGAAAGGCACAACAGCTGATGACAAAGGAGTATATAAGCTGGATGGGCTACAAGTAGGAACCTATCTTGTCCATGCAGAATTTGTTGGTTTTAAAAGAAAGTCAAAGCGAGTGACTGTAAAGGAAGATCAAACGGTAACAGTTAATTTTGATTTAGAAGAGGATTCAAGCTTAGAAGAAATCGTTATTTCAGGTTCGTTAAAACCGGTATTAAAATCGGATGCTGTGACGCCAGTAGAGATTTATACTCCTGCTTTCTTCGAAAAAAATCCAACAGCGAATTTATTTGATGCGGTACAAATGATTAACGGGGTACAACCTCAATTGAATTGTAATGTCTGCAACACAGGAGATATTCACATCAATGGAATGGAAGGTCCTTATACGATGATCTTGATTGATGGTATGCCAATTGTGTCTTCCCTTTCAACTGTTTATGGTTTGTTTGGAATTCCAACTAATATGATTGAACGCGTGGAAGTGGTGAAAGGACCTGCTTCTTCTTTGTATGGTACAGAAGCTATGGGTGGAATTATAAACGTGATTACCAAGGATCCTGAACATGCAGCAAAACTAAGTGTAGATGCATTTTCAACGACGTGGTTGGAGAATAATTTAGATCTAGGAGCGGGATATAAGCTAGGAAAAAAAGTAAATGGTCTTTTTGGAGGGAACTACTTTAAGTTTGGCGAGCGCAAAGATAAAAATGGCGATGGCTTTACAGATGTTACCCAACAAGAGCGCGTGTCCTTGTTCAACAAATTCAGTTTAAAACGCCCAGAAAATAAAGTAGCGAGCTTAGCTTTGCGCTATGTGTATGAAGATCGTTGGGGAGGTGAAACACATTGGAACAGAAAAAAACACAGAGGAGGAGAAGAGGTGTATGCGGAAAGTATTTTTACCAATCGCTTTGAAGCGATCGGAATGTATCAATTGCCGACAACAGAAAACATCTATACCCAGTTTTCATATATCTATCACGGACAAAATTCTATGTACGGTCCCGAGTCTTATGATGCCAAGCAACAAGTGGCTTTTGGTCAACTCTATTGGGATAAAACGTTGGGGAACCACAGCTTGTTAGTAGGTGGATCGTTTAAATATACCTACTATGATGACAATACACGTGCAACAGGTATATATGACGAGGATGGTTTGGTGAAAAATCAACCAGAAGAAACGCCAATTCCAGGACTATTTGTACAAGATGAGTGGTCGTTAAACAAGCAAAATAAGTTGTTGTTGGGGTATCGCTTTGATTATGACAAAACACATGGTGGGATTCACTCTCCTCGTGTAGGATATAAATTTTCGCCAAACAGCAATCACGCTTTGCGCGCAAGTTTTGGTACTGGATTTAGAGTGGTCAATGTGTTTACGGAAGACCACCGTGCCCTAACAGGAGCCAGAGAGGTAGTCTTTGCGGAAAACTTAGATCCAGAGAAATCCTATAATACCAACTTAAATTATACGGTCAAAGTACCTACTAATTTCGGAGCATTCAACTTTGATATCAACGGATTCTATACGTACTTCACCAATAAAATCGATGCAGATACTGATACGGATCAAACCAAAATTATTTATGCCAACTTAGATGGTCATGCAATCTCTAAAGGAATTTCCTTAAATATTGATGTAGCTTTTGACTTTCCGTTAAAATTGATGGCAGGAGCTACTTATATGGATGTGTACCGCAAAGAAGATGGAGTGCGTGAACAAATTTACCACTCGCCTAAATGGTCAGGTAATGTGATAGCGAGCTATAATTTTGGCAATGGTTTTTCTGCAGATTTAACAGCTGATTGGAAAGGACCTATGCGTTTGCCACGTGTGGAAGACGATTATAGACCAGAGTATTCGCCGTGGACGGTTATTGCGAATGTTCAGGTTACTAAAAAATTTGGCAACAACATTCAAGTGTATGGAGGAGTGAAGAATTTATTCAATACCCTACCTAAAGAAGATACGATTGCAAGATGGTGGGATCCCTTCGGTGAACCAGGAAATGGTGTGACACCGCCTCCAGGAAGAACCGACGTGATTTTTGAACCAAATGATTACAGCTATACCGCTTTACAAGGAATTAGAGGTTTTATTGGTGTTCGATATAACATTTTCTAAATTAGTTAGACCATGAAAGGGATAAGTATAGGCTATTTTCGACGCTTTATTTGGCTGTTCCTGTGCCTGGGTTGGGTTAGTGCCCAAGCACAAGAAGTTAGCTTCTCGAATTTAGAAGCGAAAATGCAAGAAAAAGCGAAGCCAATCGTTGTTTTTTTACATACCAACTGGTGTAACTACTGTGCGTTGATGGAAAAGAAAACCTTTTCAAACTCCGCCGTACAACAAGCGTTACTCGACAAAGCGTATTTTGTTTCTTTTGACGCTGAGTCAAAGGAAAAAATACAGTTTAAAAATACAGCATTCGTCTATAGAAAAAAGGGACTTCAATCTGGTGTGCATGAATTAGCTGAGGCGCTAACTTCGCAAAATGCTTATCCCGCTTTGGTTTTTTTAAATGAAAACTATGAAATTATATACCAACATTACGCCTATGTTGGTCCAAAAGAAATGCTTCAACTTATAGAAGCGTTGTAGGAGACTACGTGTTATTTTTCTTTAAAAGCACTGTAAATCAACGTGATTTACAGTGCTTTTTTTATTTTTTTTACCTTATAACTAATAAATTAGTTTGATAACTAAAATTTTAGTTATATGTTTGTTTGTATAATTATGGAATGAGATGGAAAAACTGACCAATAAAGAAGAAGAAATTATGCACATCCTTTGGAAGTTAGAAAAGGGATTTGTCAATGATATACTAGCGGAGATGCCAGAACCTAAGCCACATTATAATACCCTTTCCACGTTAATTCGCATTTTAGAGGAAAAAGGGGTGGTGTCGCATACAGCCTATGGAAAGTCACACCAGTACTATCCTATTGTTTCTATGGAAGACTATCGCTCCATGTTTATGGAAGAAACCATGCAGAAGTATTTTGATAATTCGTTTAGCAATTTGGTCAACTTTTTTGTTCAGGATAAACAGGTGTCGGATAAGGAGTTGGAAGAGATTATGTCGATCATAACACGCAATAAGGAAAATAGCAATCGTTAATACTACAGCGTATGACATCTTTTATCTTGTATTTATTGAAAGTAAATGGCTTGTTGCTTTTTGTTTTGGCATTTTACTACTTTGCTTTAAAAAAAGAGACGTTTTTTACTGCAATCCGCTACTATTTCACAGGGGGAATTGCGCTTAGTTTTATGTTGCCATTCATTCATTTTACCAAAACGGTCTATGTGCAACAAAGCTTTGATTGGGCTTCTCTACTCCATAAAATGGAAGATGAATCTGGGGTAGAAGTACAACAAACGGTTGTAGAACGCTTGGATCTACAGACTAATCTTCCCTATGTATTTTGGGTTATTACAAGCATTATTGTACTGCTTGTGGGGCTCAAAGTAATGCGATTAATCCGTCGTGTGAAGGGCTTGCCACTGTGGTCTGCCACTACTCCTACAATTAAAATTGATCAAGCCACTGCCGAGGCCTACTCCTTTTGGAAATGGATTGTCTTACCGGTCAATTACAGTGAACTTCCAGCATTGGATACGGTGATCCAACACGAACGCATTCACGTACAACAGAAACATACGCTTGATCTCTTACTCGTTTATTTGTTGCGTCGCATTTTTTGGTTCAACCCGCTTTTGCGATCCTTGGAACAGGCAGTTCGACTCAATTTAGAGTATATCGTTGATCAACACGTGAGTACAAAACAAAATAGCTATGAATATCAAATGACTTTGGTGCAGTTTGAACAAAACAAACGGTCTTCATTAGTCAATTCTTTTGGATCTTCCGATCTAAAAAAGCGAATCATCATGTTAAACCAACCAAAATCCAACCAGATGAAAAAAACTAAATTTATGCTATGCCTACCGATCGCAATAGGGTTCTTCTTGCTTTTTCAAGTTAAAACCAAGGCGGAAATAATCGCAACAAATCCAGTAACGAATCCTGGGCTAGCGAATCAAACGGTAGAACAAGAACCCCAAAAATCAGCCAATCCCAATGTGATGACTATTAACAGCGGGGACTCCATAACAGAGGAACAACTGGAGATTATCAAAACCAAGGCTCAAGAAGAAGCCAATGGTGGAGTGGGCATGAAAGTGCTTGCCAATGGCAAGGAGATGTCTTCGGAACAATTTTTAGACGTCATTCAAACTAGACCAACTGAAGAAGCTTTTTCCTATACACTGGGATCGGGTGAAGGGCCTTCGTTTGTTACTTTAACCAAGGAAGAATCCAAAGAAATCTTGGCGCAGGCGAAGCTCGATATGGAAGCTTCAAGACGCGATATGGAAGCCGCAAAGCACGATATGGAGACATCGAGACGTGATATGGAAGCCGCAAAGCGCGACATGGAAGCTTCAAGACAAGAGATGAAGAAATTGAGAGAAGAAGGTGCACAATCGATAAAAGCTGAACTGAAAGAAAAGAAGGATCGCATGAAAGAAGAGCAAGCTAAAATGAAAGACGAGCTAGCTAAAAAGAAAGAAGTACAACAAGCCCTGAATCAAGAAAAGGATAGAATGAGAGAAGAGCAAGCTAGAATGAAAGAGGAGTTAGCTAAAAAGAAAGAAGTGCAACAAGTCCTGTATCAGGAGAAGGTTAGAAAGAAAGAGGAAGGAGTCGAACGCTATGGTGAAAAAGAAAAAAATGGAGTCATTAGTATCACTTCTGGAGAAGGCAAGTCTGAAGCGAAAGAAGAACAAAAAGCTAATGGTTTCCACAAGGTTACTGTCATAGGAGGAAGACAAAGAGAAACTGCATTACCAAAACAAAAATATATTATAGATGGTAAAGAAGTGAAGGACATGGAGGTAATCAATACCCTAGATCCTAATGAGATTAAACAAGTAAATGTCATCAAAGGAGAAGAGGCAATAAAAGAATTTGGAGAAGAAGCAAAAAATGGCGTTATAATTGTAACAACTAAACGGAAGTAGTTTTCTATTTTTAAATTTGATGCGTTAGTAGGTAAAGGCGTTCAACAGCTGTTGAACGCCTTTATTTATGAGAATAAGAAGCTCTCGTTTAGAAAGAAAAACGAATGGAGGCTAGCAACTGCCTAGGTCGTATTGGAGCCTGCATTACATTTGTCATTATATCATTGATGATGACCTGATTGTATTCTTTATAATTAAAAATATTGGTCCAAGCGAGTTCCAAATCAATTTTGCGTTTGGAAAAGGTATAGCGATAGGTTATATCTACAAATGTATTGCTGAATGCTTGTTGTTGAATGTGATCTTGTTGATAGGCTAAGGTTGTAAGAACAGCATGTTGGGCAAATGGCACTATACTTACGGTTGCCTCATGTGTTGTTTTAGAGCTAGTGGAGGAAGAGACGTCGTTGTTTTTTAAGTGTTGATAGGCAAAGGAATAATCAATATTCAACCAGGTAAAAGCGGTATTGGTTAAACTGAATCGATAGGTGTTTTGATGAGTTCTTACTGTATTATGCACTTGGTTAATCAGCATCGGTTTTTTATTTCTACTATGGGAAAAACTTCCTTTTAAGGTTGTGCTAATTGGTTCGATAAACTTGTTGATATTTAGTTCTAAGCGTTGTGTTGTTTGGGTGTTGTGTTGCTCAATGGCTTGAATAACTTGTTGTCCATTTTCGCCGATTTCCTGTGAATATAAAAGAGGATTTTGTTGTTCAACATACTCCAAATTTAAATACGCAAACCACCCAGTAAAAGGATCTTTAAAGTTTGTTTCAAATTTGCTCCTAAACCGATGATTAGATAAAACACGATTGCTGTAAGCGCTAAAATTTAATTCATTGAGTACAGTAGAAGAATACAGTTGATTTAGCGGTGTGAAAGCACTCGTATAGGCTATATTTCCTTTAAATGTCCAATATAAAGAAGCAACATATTGTGCATAAAGAGAGGGAGAAACAAATAATTTGCGATTGTTCTCACCTTTGTTGTTTTCTTTGTCTAGCAGCGATGCTGTGGTCCAGTCTAAGGGAAGATTAAGGTTCAAAGACCAACGCTTGGCTTTGAAACTGATTTTGGAATGCAAGGCATTACTGCTCGTTTGATAACGCAGTTGATTGTGATAATCTCCAGGGATAGGAATCCAAAAACCAGTTTCATTTCCATACAAATGGGTGTTGAAATGCGTTTGTTGAAAACTAAAGCTGTATTCTTCAGAAAACGTCCAAGCATTTTTTCTCCAGACATAGGCGACTCCATTTTTTGTGTAAAAAGATTGAGTATCAAAGTGCTGAAATAAGGATGGGTAAGGAGCTAAATCTTGATTTCCTATATTAAAAAGTGCAGTTGGAGATGCAGCGTACTCTTCTTTGCTGTTTGAAAAATCTAGGAGCGTACGAAAATTAATCCAATGCCTTTCTGTTATGGGAATAAGGGCACTCAACGTATTTTGCAACTGAAAAATTGGAGCGTTTACTTTCTGCTGAATCAAATTTTCTGGCATATTGACCATCAAATCCCCCCTTGTTTTATCTTTTGATACGCGGATTGTCGTTTTGTTTTGGGTATAGTTTTGTTTTTGATTTTGCGTTGCGGTAAATTCAGCATGGAAGATTTCTTTTGCCGCACGACTAGCCGTTGTTCTTTGGTATTTGATGGGCTCAGAGGTGTTAAGTGTTGGATTTAGATAGTGTATCGTCGTGGTTTGTACTCTATCGTTGGCGTCATTATCTTCATTTAAATAGTATAAAATTCCTGTAAGTTCCCAGTTGTTTTTGAATTTTTGCAAGACATTTAGATTCCCTAAATGACTTTTATTAAACCAATAGCGGTTTTGATTGATCGAAGGATCAGCATTAGTGGCAATTTGTAGAAAAGGGGTGTTGGTAGGGGAATATAAAAAAGTATTATATTCTTCAAAAGAGTAGAGATTGTTCATTTTAGTTGCTAAAGTAGATCCTGTGTTGTTGGTTTCATAACTTCCTAAGGCTTGGAAATTGCGACTAAAGAGCATAGGAGAAAGCCTTACATTCCAAATAAAAGGGCTAAAGCCTTTTCCAATTTTAGCTGTACCCGCACGACTTACTTTGTTTTTTAAACGAATATTTAAAGCGGGTTTTCCTGTTGAAACTGCCCCTTCTAACATTTTAATCGGTTGGTGATCTTCATACACCTCTACTCGGCTAATATCGTCAGGCGAAATAGCGTTGGTAATTGCAGTATAACGTCCTTTCATCAAATCTAATCCCTCTACATAGAAGCGATTGATCGACTCACCTTGGTATTTGATTTGACCCGTAGTACTCACTTCTATGCCAGGAAGGCGTTTTAATACATCTTCTAAAACGCGATCTGTTTTTAATGCAAAAGAATCGACATTATAGCTCAATGTGTCATTGCGTTGGGTGATCGGTGTGGGTTTAATTACAATTTCTTCCAGTACTGTTACTTGTTCTGTTAAGGTCAGATTTAAATAAGAAATGGGAAAAACTAAGGCCTGGTGATAAATAGCATAATCAAGATGTTGAATGCGCAAGTTGAGGTTTGGACTAGGCGTAGGTAGAGTCATTTCAAAAACACCTGCTGCATTGGATTGTGTATATTGAATCACTTCTTCTGTTTCTGCTTTTACGAGGGATATGATGGCTCCTTCAATAGGCGTATTGGATGTATTTGCTACTCTTCCTTGAATGCGTTGCTGCCCCATAGCGATCATACTTCCTAAGAGAAGAGACAGAATTATAAAACAACGGAAGTGATATAACATAATAGAAGGTGTGATATATAAGTAATCGTTAGATTGAAACAGGAGTTCTTTTTTTATTGAACCTTGAAGATCAGATTTGAACGAAGCCCTATTTTTTCAGCATATTCATCGGGAATTGTTTTTGCATTCTCAGGATTCATTTCAATTAATAAATCTTTATACGTTTTGTTTTGATAGACCTTTAATGCTTTTTCGTATTGTTGAGGTGTGATTTGAGTTACGATCTCTTTTGGATTAACCAGATCCCAATTGTCAATCGTCACTTTTTCGCTGTTGATAAATTCAAATTCATAGTGATGTTCGTCGTCCCAAGCTTTAACCACAAAACCAGGTAAGTTTTTAAATTTATAAGGACCGTCTCTTAAAGGAATGTCGAGTGTAAATAGAACATTCCATTGGCGTCCTTCATAAAAAGTCGTAGCTCTTTGGACGGTATAAGTATTCCATTTTTCGCGGTTAGGTTCCATTTTCCAGACCAAATCACTGATAGAATCTTGATACGTATAAACTGTTGTATGAATAGCAGTATTAGTTGTTGCTATTCCGTTGAAATAAAAAACAGTAAAATCAGTTTTAGGGCGATAAGTATGAAGAACTTGCATGAGTTCCTTTTGGTCTTTTGCAGTAGCTACACTTTGCTTTCTTTCTAATAGTGCTAATTCAAGAAAACGCGAAGATTGGGTAGAGTCAATATCTAGTACAAATACGCTTTCCTCTATCTTTTGGGGCTGCGTTTTGTCTGAGACAATTTTGCCAGCATAATTATAACGCATAATTGTTTTTTGCTGAGCATAAGAACAAATGGTCAACATAAAAATGAGAATTGTAAAAAGTGTTTTCTTCATCATGATAGTTTTAAGATTTAGAGAAAACAGCGTGTAAAAACACGCTGGAGTTGTCAAGTTTTTATTCGCATACAAATTCATCAACTTGGCGAAGATCTTTCGTGATTTGTGTTATTGAAGAATTTTCTTCAGCACAATAGGTTGTATCACCACCACATGAGAAATTAACTGTAAAGCAATTGGCAAAACCTTGAGATGAAAAGGCTAAAAACGAAAATGGTAAAATGAATTTTTTCATCATTAATATTGCTCATTATTATTCCCCTATCCCCGGTTTTTAGTTGATTTTAGAGTGAAAGTAAACCGTAAAAAAGAGAAGTCCTAAAGTGTGTTTGAATGTTTAATGCATTAGTTTATAGTTGTTTGTATATCGTAGTTAAAAATAAAAAAGGCTTTCAATAGTACTTGAAAGCCTTGTTAAGTAGATTGGAGACTACCGTTATGCAGTTGCAATTGTTTGGTGCGAATGGAGGATAGTAGACCAGGAATATGATTGACGATAAGAATCCCCTTGTTTTGTGCTTTTTCTTGTAAAATAGGAAGAAGTCGTTCTTGGAGCAGCGGAGACAATCCAGCAAAAGGCTCATCTAAAAGAATAAAGGGTTGAGGTAAATTGAGCACAAAAAGCGTTTGGATGAGCTGTTGAATACCTGTAGAGAAGTTGTAAATAGGTTCGCTTTGTTTTGATTCAAATTCGGGCCAATTCCCATAGACTGTTGGCAATACATCACGTAGGCGCAATTGCTTGGGAAACATCGCGAATTGGGGTTTGAATGCAAAATATTTGGACAAGTGATGTCTTTGGCGAATGAGATGGTTATCAATCCTAAGATGGTAGTGTTGTGCTTTTTTGGTGCCAAATAAAATTTCCAATAAAGACGATTTTCCAGCGCCATTCGAACCGATTAGTTCTACAATATCTCCTGTTTGCAACGATAAATACACATTGTTTAACTGTGTTTTGTCGTTGAGACGATAGACAAGACTGTCGAGATGTAAGGTTGCCATAGAATTAATGCATTAGTTGAGACACAAGCAAGGCTAAAAATAGATTGGTCAAAAATAACCAACCGAATAGTCGAAAGGGTTGTATACCACAATTTTTAAAATAGTAAAACTCATATTTGCGAAAGAACCAAAAGTATATCATGGTTAAGCCACAAGCGAAAATTGGAGTCAGATACCACAACAACGGTAGGACAAGTAAACTCAAGCCTAGCGTTAAGGTCCAAGAAAGTAAATAGTACGGAAATAAAATTCGTATTTGGGTTATCATGAGTAGCATTTACGCTGGATTAGTATAGGGTAATGTACATCAATTTAGTTTAAATAACGTTTTTATTGGTCATTTTTGACTTCATACTGGTCTAGGATGTATTGGTTAATCTCAGCCTTATCTGATGATTTGGGATATTGACCTAAATCAATCCCATTTTTCCTGAAGAATATAAACGGAAATCCGAGGCGATCCTCATATTTTTGGGTTAAATAGGGGAGGAAAATATTTTTTTGAAGGATAATCCAATTCTCATTTAGAAAACCTAGTGTTTGAAAAGACGTTCCTTTTTTATAATTCTCGATATTTTGTACTTTATCAAAAATAGCAACAAATTTAATCCCTTTATTAGCGTGTTTTGCTGCGAGTTCATTCATCTGTTGGAAATCTTGAATACAAATACCACAATTAGTGGATGTTATATAGAATAACGCATCCCAATCCGCCACCTCAGATAAAGGAATTTTATTACTGTGGATGTCTAAAAAACCAGGTTGAAGCACTCTTTCGTTACTAGTGGAATCTACAAGTACTATTTTACTAGGGTTCATGCCTAGTTTATTGTAAATCCCCAGTAAGGCAAAGGTATAATCGTCTTCCGTTTTATATGCTTTTTCTAACATGTCACTGTTCCACGAGGTTAAATTTCCTTCCTCATTAAAAACCATGTGTTTTTTAAAGTCCGCGATGTCAGATGAATCTAAAGTTAGTACTTTGGGGAGAAAGGCTTTGATGTAGCGATCTTCAGGAGATTCTTTTTTACAAGCAATCAAGGCAAGAGAGAACATTAAGAGAAAACCTAGTTTTTTGAACATATTCAGATGGTTTAGTTATGTGATTATTTAGCAGGAGGTAAAGGTTTTAGAGGAGGTTTTTACTAATAGGTAACAAGTACTACCACGTTGCGGAATACACATATCACCATCTCTATTCAAATAAGCACCATTTACTTGTCTTATGTATGGTTCATCCTTTTTACCAAATGTTGTGTATTTGTTTTCTGTTGGTGAACTACCTTCTGATATATGTAGTATTCTCTCCTTGTTATCCTCGTTGATGATGATAATCTTAGCAGGATTCATATTCAAGTCCCTGTATATTTTTAGTAGTACTTCTTTATATTCTTCGTCCGAAGGATACACATTGTCTAAGAACTCTCCATCCCATGATTTTAGATGACCTTCTTCATCAAATATCATGTGCTTTTTAAAATGGTTTATTTGGGCATGGCTTAACTCAAGAATCTTTGGAAGATTGGCTTGAAGGTAGCTGTCTTTTGCATCAAATTCAGGTTTTACAACATCTTCTGAATCTGATGAACAAGAAATAAATAAAGAGGCACTGAGTAAAAAGAATAGTATTTTTTTTATCATAAAGCTTGTTCCGTATTTTTTCCTTGTCCCGGTTTATAGTTGGTTAAAGATTTAAATATAATTGTTTAAGCTAGATTGGGTGTTAAGTAATTGAAAGATTAATGCAATTGGTAATTAATCTTTGATTTGTACAAGGGTGTAATCTATTTCTGATATACAAACATAAATAATTAAAATTCAATTACTATATAATTATGTGATTAATTTAACATAAAATATAAGCCTAAGTTTAATGCAAGTTTTTAAACTAAAAACTTTACCTGTGATTAACGGAAAGTGTTGAGGTTTTCACACAGATTAGTAAAAGGAGAAAGATAGCTTGCAAATCAAAAAGCAAAACTTTTATTTTCAATAGTTTTATATATATTTGTCTATAAACTAATAACAACAATATGGATAAAATGTTACAGCCAGCGCATTCAGGCGTTGCATATTTAGCATTGATTTTTTTGATTATCGTAGTAATTAATGCTTTTGTAGGATTGAGCTCTAAAAAAGAGTTTACAGAAAAAGACCGCAAATTGGGTTTAATTGGGTTAATTTTCACTCACATCCAATTATTGTTAGGGATCATCTTGTATTTCGTTTCACCTTTAGTACAAAGTTTTAGTGTGGCGATGAAAGATTCTACCTTGAGATTATATGCGTTAGAGCACCCGCTAATTAACGTTATTGCAATTGCACTAATCACAATTGGATGGTCTAAACACAAGAAAGCAACAACGAGTCAAGATAAATTTAAGAAGTTTGCTATTTTCTACACGATCGGATTAGTTTTAATCTTATCTAGAATTCCTTGGAAAGCATGGTTTGCATAAACCAAAAATAAAATAAAGTAATAGAGAGTGTTCCAAATGGGCACTCTTTTTTTTTGCGCTTTGCTCGCCACCTTCAACTCGTGTTTCCTTTTGTACAGCACCGTGTTGCCAGTATAGTGTTACTATCATGACTCCATAATGCGTCTATTGAAAACGGCATTTTTAATAGACCCATTATGGAGTCACCATGGAGTCATTATGGAGTCACCTCGATTCAGTATCGACCCGTTCTCCTTTTTTATGCGCTAACTTTTTTAAAAAGAGGTATAAGTGTTCGCTTTTGCTTTTTATTTTTAACATTCACGGCTGAATTTATTTACTACTTCGTTTGCTTATTTTTCTCTTTCACCCTGCTACTTTTTGTTTTGGTACACTTCTTGTTTTTAGCATACGGTCTATTTTTAAAATAGGGAAATTATGAAGTACTTTCAATATATTATTTTTGCCTTAACCATCATTACGTTATCCAGTTTTGAGGAAGCGGGTAAATTAAAAGAAAAATCGAGACCAGTTGCAAGTCAACTAACACAAATTATAGATACAGTAGCTACGTTGGATTTACCTGTGGTAGATGAGACGGATTCTATTGTAATGGCTGAAGTTGAAGAGGATTATGAAATGGTGAATCAAGAGACCAAAGCGTCTTACTATCACGATAAATTCACAGGTAGAAAGACAGCTAGTGGGCAAATTTTTGATAATACGAAATACACAGCAGCCCATAAAACGCTACCCTTTGGGACAAAGATCAAAGTGACGAATTTAAAGAATAAACGCTCTGTTGTTCTGACAGTTACAGATCGGGGGCCTTTCGTAAAAGGCAGAAGTGTAGATGTATCCAAACGCGCTTTTATGGACCTTACTGACAATATTGGACGGGGTGTCTTAGACGTTAAGATTGAGCGCATTGTCGAAAGTACACAATAAGCAGATGACCGTTCCTATTTTCTAGTTTATAGGTGTTATAGGCTTAAAATATAAGTCACGCATTAGAGCAAAAAGATCGTATAGCATTAACCCTCTACGCAACGAATATTAGTAAAAAGTGTGTCAAAATTGGGGAAATAATCCACAATTCGAGGATGCATACCGCATGTTAATCGCCTTTTTGTTTTTTTAAAGAGACGAAAAATAAAATAGTTACAAAAAAATACAAAAGAAGGCTGATCGGGTATCAGCCTTCTTTTATTTTATCTTGTTTTAAAAAAAAGATGGGGTAACATTTTTGTGCTTTTCTACCTAAAAATAAGGGGGATCTATTTATTTCATAACCAATCGAAGCTTATTTTATGCTATTAATGATGTAGACGTACATTGGCTGTTGCGTTCGCAATGTTCTGTTTACAAAGCGAATTGGTCGATTGGGAAATACTATTTATATTTGTTCTAAATTATAAAGATAAATATCTACTATTCAGATTAGGGGCATTGTAGACGACTAATCGTAACGACATATTGCATGAGTTGTTTTTTTTAAATTGTTGAGATCATGTAAATTAAACCTCCATTGAATAACTTCGATGGAGGTTTTCTTCTTATAGCTATGGACGCTGATATCATCTGTTTCCTCAATTACCAAGTGGTAAATGGATGCTTGGATAAATACGAATTGTAGTATTCCTTTTTACCTGTGACTTCTTCCCCTAGCCACTTTGGTTTTTCAATCGTTTCATTTTCAGCTTGTAGCTCTACTTCTGCAAGAACAAGCCCTTCATTTTTACCGTGAAAGACATCGACTTCAAATAGATGGGATCCATGCGGAATTACGTATCGTGTTTTGGCAATGATATGATCTTCGCATAACTCCAGTAATGCTTGCGCTTCTTCGAAGTCAATTTCCTTCTCCCATTCAAAACGAGAGGTGCCCGATGCATTGCTCGCCCCTTTAATGGTGAGGTATCCTTGATCATTTTTTAGGCGAACGCGAACGGTTCGATTGGCATCGCTATTCAGATAGCCTTGAGCAATCGTGTTTTTTGAAACAGCTAAGGTTTCAAAATTTACTTTTTGTATCAGAAATTTTCTTTCGATTTCAATCATAGGATATAAAATAAAGGTGTAAATTTATGCCAAGTTAGGGTTGTTTTGATCCAAATGTTAAGAAAAAAACATATTTTTAAATGAAATTAAGGTATATATTACAATCACCTCAAGGAATTGAGGAGCTTTTTAATAAATATGTAGTTGACGGTAAAATCTATACGAGCGAAGATATTTCTTTTTTAGTTGATCTTGTACATATTTTTCGACCGCGAAATATAAAAAAAACTAATCGTGTTTCCATAGATTCTTTCACTTCTTATTTAAAGACGCACGAAGTTGAACGTTTAGCGCTAATGGAGTATTTGCGCGAAATACTTTCTAACAGACGTTTTAGCCGAATGATCTCGGATGCGGGAATTTTACAAGATTCCGATTTTTTCTATGAAGTTAAAAAGCGTTTATGGGCCAAAGTACTGCCGTATCAACCCGAAAAAGATACCTATGAATACGTTTTAAACCAAGTGTTTTACAAGCATACCGATGCTATATGGGTAGATCTCATTCCTGAAGAGCAATTAGTAGAACTTTTTGAGCAACTAAATTTTAAGGATATTTTTACTAAGGTATCGGATGAATCGGTGATGGGCGAATTGTTGAACTCCATCGGATTGATTACCCAGCGCATGAGCGGTAGAGCAATGGAGAGTGCTATTATCAGTATGGTGCCTGAATATTCCCATTTTGAAAGCCCCTTTTTGGCCTTGGAAAAAGAGTTTATGGAGGTGGCCTCTAGTATTCTAAAGGGCAATACCAAGTATTTGACACCAAGTGATATCAACTGTAAACAGATTAAAATCTTTCATAAACAGTGTATTGAATTTGTCAATCAGGCTTTTAAGAACAGCTCAAAATACGGTATTTCCATTAAGGTTAACCAGAGTTTACTGCGCTTGAGACAACAGCTTCAGCGCGTGGATGTGCTGCTTTCACTCATTATTATCGAGGGAGAGGAAGTGGAAATTGAAAAGAAAGCTAATACAATTCGTTTGGCTCGAAAATTAATTGATTACAACTGTTATAAATACAACGTATCGGGATTAATCAAAGAGAGCACGCAATTAATCTCCTACGAAATTACGCAACACACGGCCAAAACAGGGGAACACTACATTACAAAGACGGCAGGTGAATATTGGCATATGTTTAGGGGCTCGATGGGAGCCGGTATTGTGGTGGGCTTTATGTGTATATTGAAATTGCTTGCCCACAAGCTAGACGCGAGTATTTTCGGACACGCCATGTTGTATAGTTTAAATTACGCCTTGGGCTTCTGTCTGATCTATTTACTAGGCTTTACTTTAGCGACAAAACAGCCGGCAATGACTGCAGCAGCGATTATCAAAGCAATTGAAGACGGTCGTAAACAACATGTGGATAGCTTGGATAAACACATTGGGTTTGCAAAGCTATTTGCACGCTTGGTGCGTTCTCAATTCATTGCTTTTATCGGTAACGTAATTTTAGCTTTTCCAATCGCCTTGTTATTGATGTGGGGATTTGACTCTGCCTTTGATGTGAATATTGCTGCCAAAGAGTGGAAAGGCATGTTGATCGACGCCGATCCAATTGAATCGAAAGCCTTATTCCACGCTGGTATCGCAGGGGTTTTCTTGTTTTTGTCTGGAATTATCTCCGGAAATGTATCCAATAGAAACAAGCACAATCGCGTATTTTACCGCATACAAGAACACCCGTGGTTAAAACACAATTTTGGAATACAACGCTCAACAAAAATTGCCAATTGGGTAGATACCAAATGGCCGGGAATTGCTTCTAATATTTGTTTTGGTCTTTTTATGGGTACTTGTGGTGCCATAGGAACCTTCATCGGATTAGATATTGACATTCGACACATTACCTTTGTCAGTGGAAATATAGCTATCGGCTATTACGGTTCGGGTTTTGAAGCACCAACCGCTATGTTAGTGTGGGCTTTCATCGGAATGTGGCTCATCGGATTCATGAACTTTATCGTCAGTTTTGGTCTTTCCATCTTACTGGCTTTCCGCTCGAGAAATATTCCTTTTAAAGAAACTAAAGACTTGGCCCAAGCCGTGCTAAAATACTTTAAAAGCTTTCCAATGGAATTCTTTATTCCTACAGGAGGTACAGTTGTCGAAGTGACAAATGATAAAACACAAGATAAAAAGTAATACAAACAAAAGGAGATCGATATCGATCTCCTTTTGTTTGTATTAATCCGTATAGTCAGCTGTATCCTTGGTCTCTCTTTTGTGTCGTAAACTATCTTTTAACAAGTTCGACTGCTGTTCAAATTCGAGGCGTGACACGGTGATATAATCTTCTAAGTTATGAATGTTTTTAGCCAATTTCCTCAACGAGGCACGGTCACTTTTGATGAATAACTCGCTCTGTGTTCTCGCTTCTTCATGGCTTAAACCTAATTTTTCAAGCATAACGCTTCCAACGTATACCGCGGTAAAGAAGTTTTCTCTGTACACTTCTGTAAATCCGTCTTGTAAATACTCGTAGGCGTTTTTTCTGTTCTTCGCCCGTATAATCACTTCTACGTTAGGGAAGTTTTTGTGTAGGACTTCGACCAAATGTTGGTTGACCTCAGGGGGATCCATAGCAGCAATGACGTAATCGGCCTGGTCGACGTTGATGGATTTTAAGATATTTATGGAGGTTGCATCCCCATAGTACACGTTAAAACCCAGTTTGCGCAAGTGTTCTACGCGTTCAGCATCATTGTCGAGTACTAAGGTCGGAATGTCGTTCGCTTGTAACAAGCGCCCAATTGTATTTCCAAAATCTCCAAATCCCGCAATGATGATCTTTTTATCTGCGCTGATGTGCGATAAGTCGTCATAGGGTTGATCGTTTTTAGTCGAAGAGGTTATTCCTAAGTATGGGCCAATCCACTTTTCATTCAACAACATTAAAATGGGGGTAACCACCATAGATAGTGCAGTAGTGGCTAATAAGTAATCATACCAAGTTTGATCAATAATGTTAATCGTCTTTCCTAGTGCTAAAATTACAAAGGCAAATTCGCCAATTTGTGAAAGTAAAATGGCAAATAAAAACGATTGATCTTTGGGAAATTTCTTCCACTTACCAATAGCAAATAAGACTATCGCCTTAACGGTCATGGATCCCACCAACAGTGAAAGAACAATTAGCGGTTCAGCTGCAATAATTTCAAAATTAATAGTAGATCCTACTGCGATAAAGAAAATACCGAGCAAGAGGGCCTTAAAGGGTTCTATATCGCTTTCTAATTGATGTTTGTAAGGGTTATTTGCCAATACGACCCCTGCAATAAAGGCACCCAAGGCAGGGCTCAATCCCACTTCTTTCATTAAAAGAGAAACCCCAATTACTAACAGTAGGGCTGAAGCGGTATAGATTTCGCGTATTTGTAAACGTCCTACTGATTTAAACAGCGGATTGACGATGTAGTTACCCACTAAAAAGATAACGGTAATGGCACCTAAAATCGCCATGGTTTTCATTAATACGGGTTGCCCATCGAGCATACTGCTATTGGTGGTCGAAATGGGTATTTTCTTGGAGACTGCTAACAAAGGGATCAAAGCCATCACGGGGATTACCATGATATCCTGAAAGAGCAAGACGGCGAAACTCGATTTTCCAACGTTAGACTTATTTAGTCCTTTCTCAGAAATGGTTTGGAGGATAATCGCTGTGGAAGACATGGTGATCACAAAACCTATAGTAATGGAGGTGCCCATACTTAAACCAAGAGCAAAATAGCATACGGCCGTTGTGATTAAGGTTGTTCCCAAGGCTTGTGCGGTTCCCAAACCAATAATCTCTTTCCGAATTTTCCAAAATTCTTTGGGATCCAACTCTAATCCAACTAAAAACAACATCATGACAACCCCAAATTCGGTGGCATGCATAATATCCGCGCCATCTTTACCGACAAATCCAAGAACAAAAGGGCCAATTAAGACTCCTGCGAAAAGATAACCTAAGACGGAACCCATTCCAAGTTTTTTGGAAATGAGCACGCAAATTACGGCAGCAAATAAAAATATAAAGGCTTGCGCTAAGAAATCATTCATTTTTTAGATATAATTTTTTGCGTTAAAATAAGTAAATCAAAGCAAGAGGAATAAATAACGTTTTTTTAGGTTAAAACAGCGCCACTTACTCAAAAAGTATTTGATTTACGTACAAATTTACACAATAGTGCTTGGAAATAAACAGAAAAAACAAAAAAAATAGAGCATTTTTTAGGGTTGTATAAACTGTTTTTTTTCGGTTATTTTGACTATTTTATCGCGAAGATGAGTCGAAAGATAATACATATTGATATGGATGCGTTTTACGCTTCAGTTGAGCAATTGGATAATCCCGAATTGAGGGGAAAAGCTATTGTTGTGGGCGGGAGTAGTGAGCGCGGTGTGGTGGCAGCGGCAAGTTATGAAGCACGTCAATTTGGTGTGCGAAGTGCGATGAGTGGCATATTGGCAAAGAAAAAATGTCCACATTTGATTTTTGTACCTCCGCGTTTCGATCGGTATAAAGAAATTTCTAGGCAGATTCGAGCCGTATTCTTTGAGTATACCGACCTAGTGGAACCCCTAGCCCTTGACGAAGCTTTTCTCGATGTTACCCAAAATAAAATCGGATGCCCCAGTGCAACCCTAATCGCACAAGAAATTCGACAAAAGATTTTTGAACGCACCCAATTAACTGCTTCGGCGGGTATTTCTGTCAATAAATTTTTGGCGAAAGTAGCCAGTGATTACAACAAGCCCAACGGACAAAAAACAATCAATCCCGAAGAAGTTGACACTTTTTTAGAAGCCTTAGAAATAAAAAAATTTTTTGGCATTGGAAAGAAAACGGCCGACCGCATGTATCACTTTGGCATCTTTACAGGCTTAGATTTGAAAGCCAAATCGATGGAGTTTTTAGAAGAGCACTTTGGCAAGGCTGGAGTGGCTTATTACTACATTGTGCGCGGCATACACGATTCGCCAGTCAGCCCAGACCGTTTAGTGAAATCTGTGGGAACTGAACGCACCTTTACTGAGAATTTGAGTTCAGAGGTCTACCTCGAAAATAAACTCGGCCATATTGTGGAAGAATTGAGCCTGCGACTTAAAAAACAAGGATTAGCAGGTAAAACAGTAACGCTAAAAATAAAATATGCTGATTTTGTACAGCAAACGCGGAGCACAACCTTTCCCTATTTTATCGCTGATGCTGGAATTATCCTCGATTGTGCCAAAGAATTGCTCTATCAAGAAAAATTGCAAAATTCCGTGCGTCTGATTGGCGTATCTTTGACTAACTTAAACAATAGAAAAGTGGCGAAAAAACCCGTTGCGGTTCAGCTGCGTTTTGATTTTTAAACCCCCAAAACCATTGATGATGAATTATCGCATTCCTCCTTATTTACAACCTGGTGACAAAGTTGCTATTGTTTGTACGGCTAGAAAATTTTCAGTTGAAGAAGCACAACCCGCTATTGCTTTGCTAGAATCGTGGGGCCTTCAAGTCGTTTTAGGTCAAACCATTGGATTGGACAACTTTCAGCTTGGTGGAACAGATGCAGCACGCGCAGCCGATTTGAATCAACAACTACGAGATCCCGAAATTAAAGCTATTTGGTGTGCAAGAGGCGGCTATGGGACAGTGCGAATTATTGATGCTATTGATTTTAGCCCCTTGGAACAGCAACCCAAATGGTTGATTGGCTTCAGTGATGTGACGACTCTACACAGTCATATGCACAACCTCGGTCTAGCTACAATTCACGGCATTATGGCCTTTAGCGTCCCCTCAGCCGTGGAAGAATCTAAAACCTCCTTGTATCACGCACTTTTTGGACAGCCACTCTCTTATTCAATTGAGGCAGTAAACGGCAATCGTAAAGGAAGTGCATCTGGAGTATTAGTAGGGGGAAATTTATCGATTCTCTATAGCCTACTCGGTTCGGAATCGAGTATGGACACAAAAGGCAAAATATTGTTTCTCGAGGATTTGGATGAATACCTTTATCACGTGGATCGAATGATGCACAACCTCAAGCGCAACGGTATGCTCAAAGATTTGGCAGGTCTCCTAATCGGTGGAATGACCGATATGCACGACAACTCCATCCCTTTTGGGTATAATGCGCAAGAAATTATCCTCGACGCAGTCAAAGAATACAACTATCCCGTGGCGTTTTGCTTTCCTGCTGGACATGGCGCTTCGAATTGGGCACTGAAATTGGGCACTATTGTTGAACTAGAAGTAACCGACAATCAAGTGAATGTCGCTTTTAGTTAACCCCAATGTATGAGTGAATCAAAGAAACTAGGAAAGAAAGGAGAAGAATTAGCCGTAGCCTTTTTAGAAGAAAAAGGGTACCGCATTGTTGCGAGAAATTGGAAACACCACAAGGCGGAAGTCGATATTATTGCCGAAGTAGACGACTTACTCGTGTTTGCTGAGGTAAAAACGAGAAGTTCTACTGATTTTGGCTTGCCCCATGAATTTTTAAAACCCCCTCAAATTAAACGCTTAGTTACAGCGGCTAATGCTTTTTGTGTGCAATTTAAGCGATCAGAAGAGGTGCGCTTTGATATAGTAGCTATTAGTATAAAAAAAACACTACCAGAAATTGAGCACATAGAGCGAGCTTTTTATTGGTTTTAGTGAGAAATTCCGATTTTTTTATTGATAATCTGTGACTTTATTAGGTATTCTTCTCTTTTTGTGGACGTCTGTCAAAATCCTTATGTAAAAAAAGTCTAAATAAAAGTTGGTGGTTATTTAGAATCACTTTACATTTGTGGCGTTTTTAATAAGTCTAAATAACACAGTTTCAGAATGAAGACGTATACTACATGGTTAGTTGCCATTTTTGGAGTAATGGTAGGTTTCGCACAGAACGTAACAGTTAAAGGAAGGGTTGTAGATGAGGTAAATAAACCATTACCTTACGCAACAGTTGTGATTGGAGAAGGGCAAAAAGCCGTTCAAACCAACGAAAATGGAGAGTTTAAGCTAAGTGATGTGCAAAAGGGAAAGCATATAATGAAAGCCTCTTTTGTTGGATATTCTACTTCTCAAAGAGAAATTACCCTAGCAAAAAACGAAGAAATTGTCAATTTCCTCCTTGTAGCCGATAGTCAATTAGAGAATATTACCGTGTACGGAAGGAGTAATAAAAACGTAAAGAATCTTCAGTATATCACGCGTTTACCTTTAGGACTACAAGATCAAGTACAATCAATCAGCATTGTTTCTGAGCATATCATTAAAGAACAAGGGGCTTTAACTATTACGGATGCCGCGCGCAACGTAGCTGGAGTTACTCAGTTTTCAACGTATGGAGGGCCTGCAGAAAGTATGTCGATCCGCGGATTTAGAGGAACACCTGTATTGAGAAATGGAGTGGGAATGGATTCTGATTTCAGAACGGCTTCTGCAATTTCCGATATGCAAGGGATTGAAAGTGTTGAGGTAATTAAAGGATCTGCAGCTGTATTACAAGGAATCGGAAATGGTTTAGGTGCTGCGGGTGGTGTGATTAACTTAGTGACGAAAACGCCAAACTTCAAAAACCAAGGCGAAGTTGGTTTTAGAGCGGGTAGCTATGGTCAAGTTAGACCTACAGTTGACTTTGAACGTGTATTGGATAAAAAGGAAACGATTTCTTTCCGCTTCAATGGTGCATATGAAAGAAATGATGGATGGAGAACGTATGTAAATAACGAGCATTTTTACATCAACCCTTCCTTAACATGGAAAATTGACAACAAAACGAAGTTGACAGTTGAAATGGACTATTTGAATGGAGACTATGTAACGGATAAAGGAACAGTAAACCTTGGGCCAGACCATTCAAATGAATTATATGAAATGCCACACAATAAGTTTTTAGGCTTCAAAGGTGATTCGAAAAAGATTACGATGCAAAACTACGTGGCGCGTTTTGAAAGACAGTTGACAGAAAAATTGAGTTTTAGAACTTCGTATACGGCATCTATTTACAATGAATTAGGACGTTCAACAAACGTAACAACAGTTATACCTAAGAAGCAAATTGGCGATGACTGGAGCAAATACGGAGATATTAAACGTACCGTATCAAGAGGACAATCTGACGATTACAACTCCGTGTTCCAAGCGGATTTAATCGGAAAAGATATTTTTACAGGGATATTAAAACACACTTTCCAAGTAGGATTTGACTACAGACAAACAAAAACAATTGGAGGATCTACTACAGGTAAAGTTTGGGGGAAAGATAAAGATGGAAACGACGTATTAGTTGATTTTAGAAGCGATATCAATGTGTTAAATCCTATTGATAACACCTTGCCTGAAGACGTAATCTTTGGAGACATTGCAACAACGAGAACCATGTCACCAACTATCGGATTTATGGTGCAAGATTATATTGCTATTGGCGATAAATTGAGTGCAATGTTAGGTCTTCGCTACAGCCGTTTGAATGGTAACACAACCGAAAACGCTACAGTAGATCGTTGGAATCCTATGTTTGGATTAATCTTCAAACCACAAGAAAACATCAGCACATTTGCTTCGTATACGACAACGAGTAGTTTAAGACAGTCCAATAAATTATTACATGGTGGTGGTTATGCTGGAGCCTCTGACATCAAACAAGTGGAATTTGGATTCAAATCGAATTGGTATAACGATCACTTAGGTGTAAACTTTACCTACTTTTTTATCAACCAAAATAATTTAGTTGCGCCTTATATTGATCCAGTGACAAACGAGCAGTCAAAAACGGAAAGTATCTTGGCAGGAGATCTAAAACGCAACGGATTTGAGTTGGAAATCAACGGTAAAATCACCAATAATCTAGAAGTGATGTTAGGATATGCTAACTTATACGCTAGATACCAAGACAGTCCACAGTACGTAAATGGTTCTGCGCCAATGAATGCACCAGAACACACGGCGAACGGATGGGTAAGCTATAAGTTTGATCAAGGAAAATTAAGCGGATTGTCGTTAAGCGCAGGGGTATACTATGTTGGAAAACGCCCAGTAAACGAATATAGCATCACCCGTGACGATAGCCACAATACAAACGTTAATGTTAGACCATTTGACATGCCTAGCTATACTACGGTTAATGCACAAGCAGCTTATACCTATAAAAGAGCTACGCTAAGTGTGTTTATGAATAATATCTTCAACGAAAGAGGGTATACTTCATATTTTAGAGGGGGATACATCAATGAAATTTCGCCGCGAAATTTTGCTGCTCAGTTGACCTATAGATTTTAATCTTCTTGCTTTAATTAGTGTCATTATAATTGAAATAATAATAATTGCAAACACGGTTTTATGTTATAAAATCGTGTTTGTTCGTTTTGAATCTCCATGAAAACAAAAAAGACATCTCCTTTTCGAAAATTGATGAATGACCTCCACTTATGGTTGGGGATTGCTAGCTCACTTGTGCTCTTTGTAGTTTGTTTAACGGGTACCATCTATACGTTTAAGACTGAAATTCAGGATTGGATGGAGCCGACGCGTTATCGAATAACAGCGTATGATACAGGGCAAAGAAAACCTGTGGAAGAGTTGGTTCAATTGGTAGAAGCGACGACACAAGGAACAGTACAACGCGTTACGTTGGTTAGTAAAGAAAGTAAACCCTATGTTTTTTCCGTTAGCAGTGGAGAAGAGGGAAAACGCCCTGATGCGGTTCACGTCAATCCGTACACAGGGGAAATTCTAGGAATGGGTAAAGGACCTGGCGATGAATTCTTCATGACAGTGTTCAAATTACATCGTTGGCTGTTGCTCGATTCATCAATTGGAAGACCCATCGTGGGTATTGCGACAATCATCTTTTGTTTCTTATCTATTTCGGGATTGATCTTGTGGTTCCCTAAGAAAATCAAAGGCTGGAAAAGTCTAAAACCAGGATTTAAAATTAAGTTTAGTGCCAATTGGAAGCGCATTAACCACGATTTGCATAATACCTTAGGGTTTTACACCTTACTTCTTGTTTTGATTATGTCGCTGACTGGACTTTGTTGGTCTTTTGAGTGGTATCGAAATGGATTGAGTAGCGTGTTAGGAGCAAAAGTCTTTGGAGGAAGAAATGAGGTAAAACCTGAATCGGTTGTGCAAGACAAGCAAAGCATAACCTTACAGGAGGCGATGGACATTGCCAATAAAGAGATGAACTATGAGTACCGCACGCTAGCTGTTAGTTTGCCTAAAGATGAAACAGCTGCCTTTGAAGTGAATAAAAACGATTTAGCTCGTTGGAATGAAACCGTAAATGACCGCGTTTTTATTGATCAGTATTCCGGAGCGGTCATTAAAAAAGAAATTTTTGCTGACAAGTCCACTGGAGAAAAAATAGCGAGTTCAATTCGCGCCCTTCACTTTGGTGATATTTATGGATTATTCTCCAAAATAATTTATTTTATTAGCTGTTTAATTGCCACATCATTGCCTATAACTGGAATTTTTATTTGGTTGAATAAAATGAAAAGAAGCCCAAAAAGGCGGTATAACCCGTATTGGGAATACTTTAGCATGGAAAGATGACAAAATAAGAGAAAAAGTGTAACTTTGTTAGAACAATTTTTTAATTAAAGGTAATAGTATGTATCCAGAAGAAATAGTAAAACCAATGCGTCAAGAGTTAGTTGATGCAGGATTTTCAGCATTATATACAGCAGACGAAGTTGAGGCTGCTTTAAGTAAAGAAGGAACTACATTAGTAGTTGTAAATTCAGTTTGTGGTTGTGCTGCGCGTAATGCGCGTCCAGGGGCAATCATGAGCTTGAGAGGAGAAAAAAAACCAGCGCAGATTGTAACTGTTTTTGCTGGTGTGGATAAAGACGCTGTTGATGCTGCTCGTCAACATATGTTCCCATTCCCTCCATCTTCACCATCGATGGCTTTGTTCAAAGACGGGGAATTAGTTCACATGTTAGAAAGACATCACATTGAAGGACATCCAGCTGAGATGATCGCTGAAAATTTGATCGACGCTTATAAAGAATATTGCTAAAAAGAGACCACCTTGTATAAGGTGGTTTTTTTTTAAAGTGTATATTTGCTCAAGATATAATTGAGCTTATGCAAAAAATACTATCCTATCCACTTTCGGTGCTATTTGTACTATGCCTCTTGTTGGTGCTTATTGTTTTCCACGGGTTACAATGGATTGCCTTTACCTTTTTTGGATATAAGGCCCACAAAAAAGTAGTGGATGCAATGGTCTGGTGGATTATGTTGTGCACCGGAATTCTCGGTACAACGTATCGCGTGTCTAAAGAAGAAGAACTACCCGCAGACAAGCCAATTGTCTTCGTGGCTAATCACCAGAGTATGTTTGATATACCGATGATCATTTGGTTCTTCAAACAAAATCACCCCAAATTTGTTAGCAAGAAAGAATTGGGAAAAGGAATTCCCAGTGTTTCATACAATTTAAGACACGGAGGTTCCGTTCTAATTGATAGAAAAGACGCCAAACAAGCCTTATCCGTAATTCGCGGTTTGGGGCAATACATCTCTACCAACAATAGAGCGGCAGTTATTTTTCCAGAAGGAACGCGAAGCCGTGATGGGCAACCCAAACGTTTTTCAGAAAACGGGGTTAAAATGTTATGTAAGTTTTCACCAGATGCTTATCTTGTTCCCTTGACTCTAAATAATTCATGGAAATTGTTTCGATTTGGAAAATTTCCCATGGGTTTAGGAGCCAAAATTAGCCTTTATGCACATAAACCAATGAAAATTAGCGATTATGCCTTTGATGAACTTTTTGCTAAAACAGAGGAGTTGATAAAGTCTAAAATAGAATAAAGAAGTACTAATTCTCGCAGTTACTCCCAAAACAAACTAAACCAAACCAAGAGCTAGTTGCGAAGTAAAAACAAATTGAAATGTCAACACACAATGTTCGTTTAGAAGTGATGCACTTCTTGGAAAAAAATATAGATAGCTTCGTCGATGACTATCTAATCCCTGTGGAGAAAATTTGGCAACCTTCTGATTTACTGCCGAATTCGGAGAGTGAAACATTTTTAGAAGATGTCAAAGAATTGAGAGAATTCGCCAAAGAATTACCGTATGATTTTTGGGTTGTATTGGTAGGCGATACAATTACCGAAGAAGCGCTGCCGACGTATGAGTCTTGGTTGATGGACGTTGATGGAGTGAATCAACGCGAAGGCGAGAGCGGAAACGGTTGGGCGAAGTGGATTCGCCACTGGACAGGTGAAGAAAATAGACATGGCGATCTATTGAATAAATACTTGTACTTGTCAGGACGTGTGAATATGCGCGAAGTAGAAATTACTACCCAATATTTATTGAACGACGGATTTGACCCAGGTACAGATCGTGACCCCTATAAAAACTTCGTGTTTACGAGCTTTCAAGAGCTAGCAACCTATATTTCTCACAATAGAGTAGGAAAATTAGCCAAACAATATGGCGATCATAAATTGTCGAAAATCTGTCGTTTAATTGCTGGAGACGAAATGCGTCACCACCATGCATACTCGGAATTCGTAGATCGTATCTTTAAAGTGGATCCAAGCGAAATGCTGTTGGCTTTTGTCGATATGATGAAGCGCAAAATTACCATGCCTGCCAATTTGATCCGCGAATCAGGTGGTAAAATGGGGGATGCATTTGAACTGTTTTCCGATTCAGCCCAACGCATTGGGGTGTATACCGCAATTGACTACGTGGAGATTATGCAAAAATTAATCGACCGTTGGGAAATAGCTAAATTAACCGGATTAACGGACGAAGCAGAGAAAGCCAGAGAATACTTGATGAAATTACCTAGTCGTATGTTGCGCATCGCTGAGCGAATGAGTATCGGTAAAGAACAACATATTTTTAAATGGGTACAACCTGCTATTATTAAATAGTTTGCGGTTTGCTTTTTAGCGAAAAATGGATAAAAATGAATAAAAAAATTGAGGCTACGATTGCCTATGTCAAAGAGGAGCTAAAGCACGCTGAAGGCGGGCACGACTGGTTCCATATCGAAAGGGTATACAACAATGCGCTCAATATTTTAAAATTTGAACCAAAAGCTCAAGCAGAAGTTGTGCAATTCATAGCCCTCCTTCATGATATTGCTGATAGTAAATTCCACAACGGAGATGAGACTGTTGGCCCTCGTAAGGCTAGGGAATGGCTAGAATATTTAGCGTGTGACCCTGAAGTGGTTGAGCACGTGGTCAAGGGAATTGAAAATATTTCGTTTAAAGGAGGCAATTTTGATCAAAAATTCACCTCTATCGAGTTGAAAATAGTCCAAGATGCAGATCGCCTAGATGCCATCGGAGCCATCGGAATAACTCGCGTATTTAATTATGGAGGATTTCAAAATAACCCGATTCACGACCCAGAACAAGCGCCTCGCTTTGGTATGACCAAAGAAGAGTATAAAGCGCATAAAGGAACGTCAATCAATCATTTTTATGAGAAATTATTGCTGTTAAAAGACTTAATGCACACCGATGCAGGAAAGAAATTAGCAGCAGATCGACACCGTTATATGGAAGAGTTCTTAGCGCGTTTTTACGCGGAGTGGCAAGGAGATGCGTAACTGTCAACATAAAAAAAGCGGGATCCTTTTGGATCCCGCTTTTTTATTTTCAATCAATGGGTAGTTAAAAATCATAAGGTATGATTACCCATTTCTATTTATTTAATTTCAGAAATTCTCAAAGTATTCACCATTCCTTTCTCCACGATCGGCATAGCGGCTAAGTTGATAACCATATCTCCTTTTACGGCGTGTTTCTTTGTTACCACGATATGATTAATGTCCTCGATTGTTTCGTCTGTGCTCACGTATTTGTCATAGTAGTAAGCCTGTACACCCCACAGCAGGTTTAACTGCGTTAAAATGCGCTTATTTGACGTAAAAACAAGGATATCACTATTCGGACGCCAAGCTGAAATTTGAAAGGCAGTATATCCACTGTTCGTCAGCGTACAAATTGCTTTTGCTTCGATGTCATTAGCCATTAATGCGGCGTGATAACAAATGTTTTTCGTGATATAACGGTTCGTTTTAATGGTAGGTGGGCTTTGTGGAACGGTAATTAAAGGCGAGTTTTCAACACTTTGGATAATCTGTGTCATTTTCTCGATTACCTGTACCGGATAGCTTCCTACAGAAGTTTCTCCAGATAACATTACAGCATCCGCACCGTCCATAACAGAGTTGGCAACGTCGTTTACTTCCGCTCTAGTTGGCGTCAAGCTAGAAATCATGGTTTCCATCATTTGCGTAGCAATGATTACTGGGATTCTAGCATTTTTAGCAACTTGTACCAATTGTTTTTGGATTAAAGGAACTTCTTGCGCTGGAATTTCTACTCCTAAGTCTCCACGTGCAACCATTAATCCATCACAGTATGCAACTAATTTATTGATGTTTTTAACTGCTTCAGGCTTCTCGATTTTTGCAACAATAGGAATTTTGTGCTCTGAATGTTGCTTGATGATTTCTTGTAAGTCTAGTAAATCTTCAGGTGTTCTCACGAAAGACAACGCCAACCAATCCACTTGCGCTTTAATTGCAAAAATGGCGTCGTTGATGTCTTTTTCCGTTAACGCAGGTAAGGAAACCTTTGTCATCGGTAAGTTTACTCCTTTTTTTGATTTTAAAGGACCACCTTGAATTACTTTGGCAACGACTTCGTCTTTGTTGTTGGTTGAAACTACCTCAAAGATTAGTTTACCATCGTCTAATAGAATCGTTTCACCTGCATTGACGTCATTTGGAAATTGTTTATAGTTCATATAAACTCTTTGTGCATCGCCTTTGAACTCTTCTTTTGTTGAAAAGGTAATGGTATCACCTGGATGTACCACCACATCTTCTGCCATAATTCCTACACGCAATTTTGGTCCTTGAAGATCTCCTAGAATAGAAGTAGTATAACCGTATTCTTTATTTAATTCTCTAATGATGTCGATTTTCTCTTGTACATCGGCGTAATCTGCATGAGAAAAGTTAATTCTAAATACATTTACACCTGCTTTAATCATGTCGTGTAACACCTCTTTTGTCCCTGATGCAGGTCCTAGGGTTGCTACAATTTTGGTTCTTTTTTTTGCTACCATATTTTTTAAAAAATTAGGTTGTTTTTCGATTTGATCGCTTCTACTCGGATTTCGTATGCAGTAGATATTATTTTTATTGATTTTAATTTTTCAATGACTGTGCCAATTTCAAATTGTTCATCTGTATTTTCAACCTTTAAAAAATAATCCACCGTTTTGTGCTCAGGCAAGAGGTATCCTTGCTTGCTAATGGTTGAAACGACATATTGAAAAAGGGGAGAAGCCATTTGAGACTCGGGAAGTATAAAGGCTTTATTGGATACTAATTTCCAAAGTACGTGATAATCCGGATCGTCGTATTCGAATAAAGAGAAAGAAGCCAAGCCTTGGTCTGTTTCCACTTCAACATCCATCTTCGTGCGTTCTAAATAAAGGCCTAGAATAGTATTAATAAGATAGGTAACTTTAAAATCCTCCTTGCGCGATGAGTGTATCGCTATCAGACTATAGTTTTCAGCTTCAAAATCCTCTAATCTTAGAACTACTGGTCCCATTTGTTTACTCGTTAGATACAAAGATACAACTTTTATAATTCAAATAATATCTAGTTATTTAGAACAAATATTAAGTAAGTGTTAATTGATTCCCCAAATTAATGATTTATTTTTTCTTGGAGAGCAAAATAAGCGCGTTGAGAAGCCTTTTCTTCGGCTTTTTTCTTTGAAGTAGCTCTTCCTTTTGAGATTAACTTGTTGTCTATGAATAGTTTAACTCCGAAATATTTTACATCTTCATTTGAAGTGTCTTCGTAGGCGTCAAATTTAAAGGTGTGTTTTGTTTTTTGACACCATTCGATGAGCAAGCTTTTGTAGCTTGTGATCTTGGTTTCTAATACGTGAATATCCGCAATAGTTGAAATCAGGCGTTGGTGAATGAATCTCTCACACGCAGGATACCCTTGATCCAGATAAATTGCCCCTATTAAGGCCTCCAGTATATTGCCGTGTATGTTTTCTCCGAATTGTTGATTGCCCATTTTGCTTTCGACAATATCGATTAAACCTAGGCTTTTTCCGATGGTATTTAGGTTTTCACGGCTTACAATTTTAGAGCGCATTTTTGTTAAATAGCCTTCGTCTCCACTGGGTACTTCTAAGTAGAGATGAGAAGCGATAACAGCGTTAAGCATAGCGTCTCCTAAGAATTCCAATCGCTCGTAATTAATGGGATTTCCTTGATTATCAGTGATATTCATTGAACGATGAGTAAAAGCCAATCGGTAGTAAGCGATGTCTAAGGGCTTCGCTTTGGTAATCTGGAATATCGTACGACAAAAATTCCCGTCCTTTGGATTTGAACGGGAATTTTTAAATATTTTATTTAATACGGTGCTCAACATTACGTTGTCGTTCTTAAATATCTAATTTCTTTACTAGTACACAAGCGTTGTGACCTCCGAAACCGAAGGTATTACTCATACCTACTTTTACTTCTCTTTTTTGTGCTTTGTTGAAAGTGAAGTTTAATTTGGCGTCTACTTGTTCATCATCTGTAAAGTGATTAATCGTTGGCGGTACAATACCGTGCTCGATTGATAAAATTACAGAGATTGCCTCTATCACACCTGCGGCACCTAAAAGGTGACCTGTCATGGATTTGGTAGAGTTTAAGTTCATGTTATAGGCGTGATCACCAAAAACGTTTAGAATAGCTTTTGATTCAGCGATATCCCCTAGCGGAGTAGATGTTCCGTGTAAATTTACCACGTCAACATCCGTTGGCTCAAGTCCAGCATCTCTCAAACAGTTTTTCATTACGTTTGTAGCACCTAAACCTTCTGGGTGTGGTGCAGTTAAGTGATGCGCATCTGCAGACATACCACCACCGCCAATCTCACAGTAGATTTTCGCTCCACGTGCAACTGCGTGTTCGTATTCTTCAAGTACTAATGCTCCAGCACCTTCTCCTAGTACAAAACCATCGCGGTCTTTGTCCATGGGTCTTGAAGCTGTTTCTGGACTGTCATTTCGCGTAGATAAAGCGTGCATAGCATTGAAGCCACCCACTCCTGCAATCGTTACAGCTGCTTCAGAACCTCCTGTTACCATGATGTCTGCCATCCCTAAACGAATGTAGTTGAAAGCATCAATAATAGCATTGGTCGAAGATGCACATGCTGATACAGTCGTGAAGTTCGGACCTCTCAATCCATATTTAATGGAGATATGTCCACCTGCAATATCTGCAATCATCTTAGGAATAAAGAAAGGATTGAATCGCGGTGTACCATTGCCATTCACGAAGTCAGTTACCTCATTTTGGAACGTTTCCAATCCACCGATACCTGATCCCCAAATAACTCCAGCTCTATCTTTATCTATGTTTTCTAAGTCTAATTTAGAATCAACAACAGCCTCATCCGCACTTACCATTGCTAATTGAGCGTATCGATCCATTTTACGCGCTTCCTTGCGATCAATAAAATCCTCTACATTGAAATTCTTTACTTCGCACGCAAATTGGGTTTTGAAATTGGTAGCATCAAAATGTGTAATCGGAGCGGCTCCACTTACGCCATTAATAAGACTGTTCCAATACTCTTGGATGTTATTCCCTATTGGGGTGAGTGCACCTAAACCTGTTACAACAACTCGCCTTAATTTCATAAAGTAAATATTATGGTTTAATAAGTTAAAAAAACCCAATTTTTCACTTTGTAAAAGGAAACATTGGGTAGCTTTATATTTGTTTATCAGATTACTACGGGAGTTAATCTGTCCTTTTTTCTATTCTAAAATAAGTAGATTTGTCCGAAAATAATAACGCCCACGTGCTGTTAACAACACGTGGGTTATTAGTTATTACTTCTTAGCTTCTTCGATGTAAGAGATAGCTTGACCAACTGTAGCAATGTTTTCAGCTTGATCATCTGGAATTTGAATATCGAATTCTTTTTCGAACTCCATGATAAGCTCAACAGTGTCTAGTGAATCAGCTCCTAAATCATTAGTGAAGCTTGCTTCTGCTACAACTTCGTTCTCGTCAACTCCTAATTTGTCAACGATAATCGCTTTTACTCTTGATGCAATGTCTGACATAATCTTTAATTTTAAAATTTAATTTCCTAGGGCAAAAATAAAAAACTTTATTTTATATCCTGATTATACATGTTAATTGTCAGTGCGAAATTATAAAAATAATTAATACTTAATACTATTTTTCTGTTTATTGTCAGTAATTATTCTTTTTTTTGTACTTCAATTGAGTGTTTTAAAAACCTAAATACTGCTTATATCATGAGAAAAATAGCGCTATTCGCCTCTGGATCAGGGACTAATGTGGAGAATATTATCAATTATTTTGAGAATAATTCAATTGTTAACCAATACCTCGTTTTGGTCAATAACCCTCATGCTAAAGTAATAGAAAAAGCGGAAAAAAGAAAGGTACCGGTTTATATTTTTGATAAAAATAAGCTGAATAACGGCGAGTTAGCCGAAAAATTGGAAAATTTCTCTCCTGATTTGATCGTATTGGCGGGCTTTTTGTGGAAATTTCCTGAAGATTTGGTAAAAAGATACCACAACCAAGTGATCAACATTCATCCTGCTTTATTGCCCAAATATGGGGGTAAAGGGATGTATGGACATTTTGTGCATGAGGCCGTTTTAGCCAATAAAGAGAAAGAAACGGGTATTACCATTCACTATGTAAATGAACACTATGATGAAGGAGCAATTATTTTACAAGCTAGAACGGCAGTAGAGGAGCACTTTACAGCCGAGGATATTGCAAAGGCGGTGCAAGCTTTAGAGTACAAGCACTTTCCCCTTGTGATCGCGCAGCTCTTAGATAAAGAAGTATAGATGAGTCAAGCTTTTCAAGTTATTATATACACCGACGGATCCGCTCAAGGCAATCCCGGTCCAGGAGGGTACGGATTGATCCTAGAATGGGCAGGACATCAGGTGTTTAAGGAATTCTCTCAAGGATACCGACTGACGACCAATAACCGCATGGAGTTGTTGGGGGTCATTGTGGGGTTGGAAAAATTAAAAAATCCTGGAACGAAAGTCTTAGTCGTTTCGGATTCCAAATACGTGATCGATGCCGTAACCAAAGGGTGGGTGTTTGGATGGGAAAAGAAAAATTTCAAAGACAAAAAAAATCCCGATTTGTGGATGCGTTTTTTACGCATTTATCGACAGCACCACGTGTCTTTCCAATGGGTAAAAGGACACAACAACCATCCGATGAATGAACGCTGTGATGTTTTGGCTGTACAAGCAGGGAAGCAAAAGGATTTGTTGGTGGATGAGTTTTACGAGCGAAATAGAACCTAGAATAGCTTTTTTGTGACCTGATGGGATCTCGTTTTTTGCTGATTCACTACTGACTTTTATGTTTGCAAGGGTAAAAAATGATTTACCTAAGGACATCGTAAAAAAAATAATCTTGAGGTCGTAGTTGGAATTCACCTCAAGATTATATTTTTATTTTAGTTTTAGTGTTTCTAGTGGTGTGTCTATAGTACAAGATTACTGTCTAGTAGGGGTCATTTTTCGTATAGTACTAGGCTTGAATCGGTACAAGATACAATTGCTATTTCTGCATTACCAGTTGCGAATGTACCTGGTGTAGTTCCTGTGTTATTGCTTGCGCTACCCCCAATACTTGCGACATTGATAACCAGTTTGAGTGTATTATTTGTAGGTGTTAAAGGGATGTTGGTAAGATCAAGTTGTTTTGTAAAGAATCTGCGTTTATATGTATACAAGTTAGCTATAAAATTTGGGTAATCCGGTGTGTTATAGATTAATACGTCGTTTATGTATATTTTCATGTATATGAATATTTCGACGGTTTTTTTTGTTACATTTGTGCCGTTTAATATAAGATTTTCATATAAACTGAAAGAATAACTTAGCATTTTAGGTTTGTTGATATCTTCAAAAACATCAAAAGTAATGGTTTCAATAGTTTTTTCACTGTTCACACTCGCTGCGATTACTTCGTTATAGGTGAAACGACCAGGAGTACGAACACGACTAACATCATTGTCGATAAAATTCGTTAAACTATATCCTTTACGCGTAGGAAAGGTTACCCCGGTTCCTGCTATAGGTGTTCCCGCATTGTCTACCTCGGATTCATTGTAAAAAGTAAACGTATTGTTTTGATTGTCTACTAATTTGGTTGTTTTTGGGTCTGCCTTTTGTTCCGTAATAAAGTCGTCCATTGTTTTATCCTCATTTCCCGCAAGGGTTTTCCACAGTTCAAAGGTAGAGCTTCCTGTATCACCTTTATCCCCCTTATCTCCTTTTGTACTCGCTAGGAAATCCGCTGGTGTTTTTCCTGTATTTTCAGGTAGTGCCGCCCATAGGTCGTAAGCGGAAAGTCCGTCTGCTCCGGTATCACCTTTGTCACCTTTTTCTCCTTTTGTACTCGCTAGGAAATCAGTTGGTGTTTTTCCTGCATTTTCAGGTAGTGCTGCCCATAGGTCGTAAGCGGAAAGTCCGTCTGCTCCGGTATCACCTTTGTCACCTTTTTCTCCTTTTGTACTCGCTAG
>NZ_JACAKI010000011.1:73758-73992 GCF_030326445.1 Myroides sp. DF42-4-2 | reverse complement strand
GAAATCAGTTGGTGTTTTTCCTGCATTTTCAGGTAATGCTGCCCATAGGTCGTAAGCGGAAAGCCCGTCTGCTCCGGTATCTCCCTTTTCACCCTTTTCTCCTTTAGTACTTGCAAGGAAATCCGTTGGTGTTTTTCCAGCATTTTCAGGTAATGCCGCCCATAGGTCGTAAGCGGAAAGCCCGTCTGCTCCGGTATCTCCCTTTTCACCCTTTTCTCCTTTAGTACTTGCAAG
>NZ_JACAKI010000011.1:61331-73658 GCF_030326445.1 Myroides sp. DF42-4-2 | reverse complement strand
GAAATCCGTTGGTGTTTTTCCAGCATTTTCAGGTAATGCCGCCCATAGGTCGTAAGCGGAAAGTCCGTCTGCTCCGGTATCTCCCTTTTCACCCTTTTCACCTTTAGTACTTGCAAGGAAATCAGTTGGTGTTTTTCCAGCATTTTCAGGTAATGCCGCCCATAGGTCGTAAGCGGAAAGTCCGTCTGCTCCGGTATCACCCTTTTCTCCTTTAGTACTTGCAAGGAAATCCGTTGGTGTTTTTCCTGCATTTTCAGGTAATGCCGCCCATAGGTCGTAAGCGGAAAGTCCGTCTGCTCCGGTATCACCTTTGTCACCTTTTTCTCCTTTTGTACTCGCAAGGAAATCCGCTGGTGTTTTTCCAGCATTTTCAGGTAGCGCTGCCCATAGGTCGTAAGCGGATTGTCCATCGACACCATCTTGTCCGCTTTCACCTTTTAAGCTAGCCAAAAAATCAGCTTGTGATTTGCCAGTGTTCGCTGGTAATGCTGCCCAGAGGTTGTATGCGGATTGCCCGTCGGCTCCGATATCTCCTCTATCCCCTTTATCTCCTTTGTCTCCTTTGTCTCCTTTGTCTCCTTTTGTACTCGCTAGAAAATCAATAAGTGTTTTTCCTGTATTTTCAGGCAGTGCCGCCCAAAGGTTGTAAGCGGATTGTCCATCGGCTCCGATATCCCCTTTATCTCCTTTATCCCCTTTGTCTCCTTTGTCTCCTTTTTCTCCTCTTATACTTGTTAGGAAATCTGCTGGTGTTTTTCCTGCATTTTCAGGTAGTGCTACCCATAGGTCGTAAGCGGATTGTCCATCGGCACCATCTCGTCCACTTTCACCTTTTAAACTAGCCAAAAAATCAGCTTGTGATTTACCACTATTCGCTGGTAGTGCTGCCCATAGTGCATAAGCAGATTGCCCATCAGCTCCCTTAATATTGTTCCACTGTTGAGTTTGGCTGTCAAACACCCAAATACCGTCCGCATTAACAACCATTTCTACGCCTATACCTGGGCCTCCTGCTGAGCCAGGGAGTCCAGGAGGACCTTGTTCTCCTGGTCTGCCCTCAAAGGTATAACGAGAAACATCGAGGTCAGTGATTAAACGCTGCCACCGGTCCTCGCTCCAATAGTAGTAGCCAGGGGTTACTTCGGCAGTTGTAGCTGTATTGTACAGCAATAAACTCTCAACATTTCCATGGGTTATGGTACTCGTGTCTTCAAGGCTCGTCAAAGCAACCTGAGGAATGAGAATTCCTTTATTGCTGCCCGCTACTGTTAATTCAGCGGATTTATTCGGGTGCTTTGTTCCTATACCTACTTGTGCTTGCGCCATATAGCCGCAAGACAACAAGGTTGTGATAAAAAGAATTTGTTTTTTCATATGACTGTTTTTTAAAAAGTAGTGTTTGGTTTGATTATTTTTCATTTGAAAAGTTAATAGTAGACCTAGAGCCTGACTATTCGACCTAACAAACCTAGATTTTAATATGTTAAAATTTGTTTGTTTACGCGCTGTATTTGTTAATTGAACTAAGGTTTAACAAAATTGACGCAAATGAAATAGCGCATGGAGGTTGTGGAGGTGCTATTTTTAAAATAACTAGACTAATTCGCACAATATGGTCCACATAATCGGTTGTGTTTTGTTGAATAAGTGAACGAAAGGACGATTTTTGTTGTGATGTAACGCTTTGGCTCTTAGTTAATTTTAGAATAAAGAAGATTAATTTTTGGTCTAAAAAGAGGAATACTATATATTTGCACCTTATTTCTTTTCCAAAAATATGAACAAGTTATTGATCGTCGGAACGATGGCGTTTGACAATATAGAAACACCATTCGGGAAAACGGACAAAGTATTAGGAGGTGCTGCTACATATATAGGATTGTCTGCCTCGCATTTCGAGGTAGAATCAGCCATCGTCTCCGTAGTAGGGGATGATTTTCCTGAAGAGTATTTAGCCTTGCTGCAAAGTAAGAAAATTGACACTACAGGTGTCGAAGTGGTAGCAGGAGGAAAAACTTTTTTTTGGAGTGGCAGATACCACAATGATTTAAATGCGAGGGATACTTTAGATACCCAATTAAATGTGTTGGCGGATTTTAAACCTGTTGTTCCAGCTAACTTTAAAAAAGCAGATGTGGTGATGTTGGGTAATTTGCATCCATCCATTCAACAATCAGTCTTGGCACAATTAGAACAAAAACCAAAACTAGTCGTGCTCGATACGATGAATTTTTGGATGAATTGTGCGTTAGCTGAATTGAAAGAGGTCCTGAAACAAGTCGATGTGATAACGATTAACGATGAAGAGGCCCGTCAGTTATCTGGGGAGTATTCGCTTGTGAAAGCAGCGGAAGTAATTCAGGAAATGGGACCAGCATATGTAGTCATCAAAAAAGGAGAACACGGAGCCCTGTTGTTCTCAGGGAAAGAGGTATTCTTTGCCCCTGCTTTACCTTTAAAAGAAGTATTCGACCCAACAGGAGCTGGGGATACCTTCGCAGGAGGATTTGTAGGGTATTTAACCGAAAGAGGTAGTATCTCTTTCCAATGTATGAAGAATGCCATTATTTTTGGATCTAATTTAGCTTCTTTCTGTGTAGAAGAATTCGGAACACAGCGCATGGAGCAACTGGAAGAAGCAGAAATGAAAAAAAGATTAATGCAATTTAAAATGTTAACTCAGTTCGACATTGAACTCAAATAAACATGCAACATACTAAGCCTCGTCGTGGGGCTTTTTTTAATGATAACACACAACACAACTAACTATGAGCGACGCACTACAACACGAATGTGGAATTGCTTTTTTACGATTAAAAAAGCCACTTTCCTTTTATAAAGAAAAATATGGCAGTACGTTCTTCCCCATTCAGAAGATGTACTTGTTGTTGGAAAAACAACACAATAGAGGACAAGATGGAGCAGGTATGGCGAGTATAAAACTCGATATGGATCCTGGGGAGCGCTATATTAGTCGTGTTCGTTCAAATAAAGCACAGCCAATTCAGGATATTTTTGCTCAAATCAACGGGCGTATCAATGCAGAAATGGAAGCACATCCAGAATATGCGGATGATGCCGAGTTGCAAAAGCAACATATTCCGTATTTAGGGGAAGTGTTTTTGGGTCATGTGCGTTATGGAACGTTTGGAAAAAACAGCATTGAAAGCGTTCATCCCTTTCTGCGTCAAAACAATTGGATGCACCGCAATTTGATTGTTGCTGGAAACTTTAACCTAACCAATGTTCGAGAATTGTTCGAAGATCTCGTTCGCCTCGGACAACATCCGAAAGAAATGTCAGATACCATTACGGTAATGGAAAAAATAGGGCACTTCTTAGATGATGAAATCGACGATTTATACTACCAAATAAAACAAGAGGGTTTTTCAAAAAAAGCAGCTTCACCAATTATTGGTGAGCGTTTGGATATTGCGCGTATCTTAAAAAGAGCGTCCAAAAATTGGGATGGTGGATTTACTATGGCTGGTATGTTGGGTCATGGAGATGCATTTGTCTTCCGTGATCCTGCGGGAATTCGCCCGGCATTCTACTATGAAAATGACGAACTTGTCGTAGTAGCTAGTGAACGTCCCGTGATTCAAACTGCTTTAAACGTGCCGTTTGAAGATATCAAAGAGTTGACGCCAGGACAAGCAATTATCGTAAAGAAAGATGCGAGTGTGCACTTTGAACAAATATTAGATCCTCTTCCATTAAAGGCGTGTTCGTTTGAGCGCGTGTATTTCTCAAGAGGAAATGATGCTGATATCTACCAAGAACGCAAAGACTTGGGGAAATTTATTTTTCCACAAGTGTTAGACGTAATTGAAGATGATACAGATAACTCCGTATTCTCTTATATTCCTAATACGTCTGAAACCTCTTTCTTTGGGATGATTGAAGGAGCACAAGACTTCTTGAACCAACGCAAGATTTCGGATATCTTGAAGAACAAAGAGGCCTTAACGGAGCAGAAATTACAAGAGATATTATCGGTTAAATTACGCACTGAAAAAATTGCTATCAAAGATGCAAAATTGCGTACGTTTATCACGGACGATAGCAGTCGTGATGATTTAGTGGCTCACGTGTATGACGTGACCTATGGCGTGATTAAGCCTACGGATAACTTAGTAATCATTGACGATAGTATCGTTCGTGGAACAACGTTGAAGAAGAGTATTATCCGCATGTTGGATCGCTTAAATCCGAAGCGTATTGTCGTGGTATCTGCCGCACCTCAAGTGCGTTACCCCGATTGCTATGGCATCGATATGGCTAAGTTAGAAGGGTTGATTGCCTTTCAAGCGGTCATCGAAATGCTAAAAGAACGCAATATGTACCATATTGTGGAAGAGGTATACCAAAAGTCAAAAGCACAAGTGGGCTTGAAAGACGATGAGGTTGTCAACTATGTAAAAGAAATTTACGCACCTTTTACTGATGAGGAAGTCTCCGCTAAGATTGCCCAAATGGTAACTGAGGAGGGGATTAAATCAGAAATCAAAATTGTGTTTCAATCCATTGAAAACCTACACAAAGCTTGTCCAAAAAACCTTGGAGATTGGTATTTTACTGGAGATTATCCTACAAAAGGAGGAAATCGCGTGGTAAACCGCGCCTTCATCAACTACTACGAAGGGAGAGACGAAAAACCGTATTAATAGCCTTTCATTTTCATATATAAGCACTGATCGAGAGATTGGTGCTTTTTTTGTTTCTCACCCCAACCAAAAAAAGTAAGCAACAATCGCGATAATAATCGCACAGAAAATATTGAGGATAAAACCAGCTTTCATCATGTCTTTTTGTTGTATATCGCCTGTACCGAAAACAATAGCATTGGGCGGTGTAGCAACGGGTAACATAAAAGCGCACGAAGCACCCAAACCGATGATCATGGATAACCCCAAGGGATGCATGCCTAGTTCTTGCGAAATTGAAAAGAAAATTGGAACTAAGAGTGCCGCACTTGCGGTATTGGAGGTAAATTCCGTCAAGAATACAATAAAGAAAGCTACGATTAAGCTAATGACAATGAAAGGGCTGTCGTGAATTACGGACACCAATAAATCGGCCATCACCTTACTAGCTCCAGACTCTTTGAGTACCATACTCAGCGTTAATCCCCCTCCAAAGAGCAACAGTACTCCCCAATCGACATTGTGCTGCAATTCTTTCCATCGCGACACTTGACTGATGCATATGAGGATAAATGCGCCTAAAGCAATAAAGGTGTCAAAGTTTTTGAAGCTACCTTCAAATCCCACCAAAGCAGCAAATAATGGATTTATTTGACTACTTAAAATCCAACAAACTGCGGTTAATAAAAAGATGGCAAGGGTGATCCAACGGTCAGTATTCATGGGTATTTCTTCCATTTGATGTTCAAATCTCAGGTTGAGTTTGGGCTTAAAGACAGCGTAAATCACGGCAATCATTAAAGGAAGCAAGATAATCACCATGGGGAATCCCATTTTTAACCATTCAGCAAAAGAAAGATTGAGCTGAGAAGCAACAATGGCATTGGGAGGACTTCCTACAATGGTTCCCATTCCACCAATACTAGCGCTATATGCAATTCCCAATAAAACAAAGACATAGGTATTTCGGTGTTGTGATTTGTCCAATTGACTTAGGATTCCCGTAACTAGAGGGAGCATCATCGCTACTGTGGCTGTATTGCTGATCCACATCGATAGAATAGCTGTCGCAAGGAACAAATAAAAGATCGCATGAGCTAATCGACCTTTGGCTAGATACATAATCTTACTAGCGATGATCAAGTCTAGCTTTTGGACGTGTAGGGCTCCGGCAAGCACAAATCCCCCAAGGAACAAAAAGATGTTGGGATCCGCAAAAGAGACAAGCGCTGGTTGAATATCCGTTAATCCCAAGCCAATAGCAAGAACGGGTACAAAAACAGCAGTCGTCGTTACGTGCAACGCTTCTGTTAACCATAAAACCGCGACAAAAGCAAGTAATGCTAACCCTTTGTTGACCTGTGGCTCATAAGGTAAAAAGTGAATTAATGCAAACAACATCAGTACACTCAATCCGATGATGAGGTAGTTTCGCTTGGATTTGTTTCTTAGCCCTTCAGGTTCGTAGTCTAGTTGCATGTGGAATAGATTAAGTAAAATAGATAGGGGAAATTACAAAAAAAAGGAGTAGGTAGGTGGTATAATAAAGTATAATATTAGAAGTAAAACTAGTGAATACATTTAATTTTTAAACAAAAAAAAGGGAAGTATCACGGATACTTCCCTTTTGCTATTAAAAGAGTGAACTCTTTATGTCTTATTTCGCTGCTGCATATCTCTTAGCAACTTCAGCCCAGTTGATTACGCTGAAGAAAGCAGCAATATAGTCAGGGCGTCTGTTTTGGTAGTTTAAGTAGTACGCATGTTCCCAAACGTCCATTCCTAAGATTGGTGTACCTCCACAAGCAACACCTGGCATAAGTGGGTTGTCTTGGTTTGGTGTACCACATACTTCCAATTTACCGTTTTTAACGCATAACCATGCCCAACCTGAACCAAATTGCGTAGCACCTGCTTTTGCGAAAGCTTCTTTGAAGTTAGCAAATGAACCGAAATCCTTAGCAATAGCGTCTGCTAATTCTCCTGTTGGTTCTCCACCACCATTCGGGCTCATTACTGTCCAAAACAAGTTGTGGTTGTAAAAACCTCCACCGTTGTTGCGAACTGCACCATTTGTCATATCAAGGTTTGCTAAAATCTCCTCGATTGTTTTTCCTTCTAATTCTGTACCAGCAATAGCTGCGTTTAAATTAGTTGTGTATGCATTGTGGTGTTTCGTATGGTGGATTTCCATTGTACGAGCGTCAATATGTGGTTCTAATGCGTCATACGCATAAGGTAATTGTGGTAATTCGAAAGCCATAATTCGTATTATTTAAAGATTAGTGTTATTTTTATTCAAATTTAGGGATTTTCTATGGAATATAAAAGATCTTAGGGGTTAATATAAGTTAAGGTATAATTTAATGGTTAGACAGGAAAGAGCTTCATTTTCAGTATATAACGCTTCAGCGGGTTCAGGGAAAACACATACATTAGTAAAAGAATATTTGAAAATTGTCTTAATGGATCGATCCGATGATGCGTATCGAAAAATTTTGGCGATTACCTTTACGAACAAAGCAGTAGCGGAGATGAAAAATAGAATTCTCTCCTGCCTGTATGCATTTGCACAGCAAGATACAGGGAAGAAGTTTCAGCCTATGTTGGACCAAATTGTTCAAGAAACGGGATTGAAAGAAGTGGTGATTAAGGAGAAGTCTGCGCGAATCATGAAGCACATTATCCATAATTATGCGGCTTTTGATATTTCGACCATTGATAAATTCACCCATAAAGTGATCCGTTCTTTTGCCTTTGATTTGAACTTACCCATGAGTTTTGAGGTGTCATTAGATTCGGATGAGCTCTTACAAGAAGCAGTGGATTCCGTTATTGCTAAGGCAGGAACCGATCAGGAATTGACCAAGGTGTTGATTGACTTTTCTATTGACAAAGCAGACAATGACAAAAGTTGGGATATAACGCGAGAATTAAAGGAAATGGGCGCGTTGTTGTTGAATGAAAACAACCGGGATGAGATCGCTTTGTTTGATCAGAAAACACTACAAGATTTTATAGGAACCCGTGATTATTTGCGCAAAAAGATAGAAGAGCTAACGCGAGATACACAACAAAGAGGACAAGATATTTGGGATTTGCTGATTGATAAGGGGGTGGATATGAAATCGTTTTCAAGGGGGACCTTTCCCAATCACCTATTGGCTATCATAAACGATACTGATAAAAGCACCCAGAGAAAGTATGTGGAATTTGACGAAATTGCCATTCTGAAAGCGGCTAAAGACAGAGATACGATTGAAGCTCTTTTGCCAGAAGTGCTCCAACAGTTGGCACATATCTATCAATTATTTGCCAAGCGCTTGTTTTATCAAGCCTTTCTAAAGAATATTACACCTTTGTCTCTCTTGAATATTTTGGGTATAGAAATGCAACATATACAAGAGGAGAAAAATATGTTGTCGATTAGTCAGTTTAATGCCATTATTCACAACGAAATTCAACACCAACCCGCTCCGTTTATATATGAGCGATTAGGCGAGCGTTACCGCCATTTTTTCATTGATGAGTTTCAGGATACTTCTGTGATGCAATGGGACAATTTGGTGCCCTTGATTGACAATGCGCTAGCAGGAGAAGATTTTGGAGTTAAGGGAACCCTGATGTTGGTGGGCGATCCCAAGCAATCCATTTATCGTTGGCGCGGGGGAAAAGCGGAGCAATTTATTGCGCTGAGTAAAGACGATAATCCCTTTTCCAATCCGGATAAAGAGGTGGTGGTTTTGGGGAAAAATTACCGCAGCTATGCCGAAGTGATTCATTTCAACAACAGTTTCTTTAAGGAGATTGCTCGTTTTTTTACCCAAGAGGATTACAAGAACATCTATGAGAACCAAAGTCACCAAGAAACAAATGCTAAAGAAGGCGGTTATGTGGAAGTGCAGTTTTTAGATGAACGATTAATCGATAAAGAAAATGAAGTAGACAAAGAGCGTTTGTATCTGGAAGCCACTTTAGCTGTTATCAATAAATGTAAAGCACAGGGGTTTTCGTATAGCGATATGGTGGTATTGACACGTAAACGCGCCCATGGAATTGCCTTAGCCAACTACTTAACGGAACAAGAAATTCCCATTCTTTCTTCGGACTCATTGTTGATTAGCCATGCTACGGAAGTGCGACTGATTATGGATGTGTTGCGCTATATCCGCAACAAGGAAGATAAGGAGTCTAAATCGTTGATGTTGTATTATATTGCAAGTAAGAGGGAGCAAGAAGCTGTTCACAATTTTATAGAAGAGGGCTTAGGGCATACCTCTGACGCTAGTTTAGAAACCTGGTTGGCATCTAAAGATATTTATATTTCATTCGATCAATGTCGGAAAAAATCGCTTTATGAAGCGGTAGAAATTATCGTTCGCGCGTTTTTTCCCGCTCAAGCGACAAGTTCCTATGTGTTGTATTTTATGGATATTGTGTTAGAACGAACCATCAAGAATCAATATGGCATTGGCGATTTTATCTTGTATTGGGAAGACAACAACCACAAGTTTAGTATTCCCACGCCTGAGGGGAAGAATGCCGTCCAGTTGATGACCATCCACAAATCTAAAGGGCTTGAGTTTCCCGTAGTTATTTTTCCGTTTGCGGAAGAGGATTACGACCGTTCCAATCGCGATAAATTGTGGGTAGAGTTTGACGAGGCAGACGCGGGAATTGAACTGCCTAAAGCGTTGGTCGATGCCAAGAGAGAAGTGAAAGAATATGGGGCGCTAGCAGAAGAGCTATACGCCCAAAAGGAGCAAGAGGAACTCTTAGACAATATCAATGTGCTATATGTCGCTTTGACTCGAGCGGAAGAACAGCTATATATTATAACTACACGTGATATGAAAGTAGATGGGGAGTATAAAAACAATATGTCTCGCTTTTTCATCCACTACTTGCGTCAGCAAGGATTGTATCAAGAAGAAGAGCTGGTATATGAATTTGGTCAGCCTCAGCGCTTGTCTGTGGCTAGCGTAGAAACGTTAGATCAAAATAAGCTAATCCGAAGCGTGGAATCTCTCTTTAATTTTAATGATATAAAGATTGCCGAACGCGAAGCCCTCATGTGGGATACCCAAGTGGGAGAAGCGATTGCTTATGGAAATATTACCCATAAGATTATGTCGTTTATTCATACAGATCAAGAGGTTGATGCAGCGATTGAGCGTGCGTTAGAGGAGGGACTTATCGTTGAAAGTGAAAAGGGAAACTTTAGAGGAGCAATCGACAAAATTATCAGCCACCCCGATTTGCGCGTGTTTTTCACTGGAGGAATTGTGTATAATGAGCGCATGATTATTGGGAAAGCGCAACACAATCTCATTCCCGATCGAGTGGTGATCCAAGGACAGCAGGCGTATTTGCTAGATTATAAAACAGGAAAGCCAGAAGAAAAGTACGTCAAGCAGTTGGAGAAATACGAAAAATCCCTCCTAGCTATGGGCTATGATGTGGTTAAAAAAGTTATTTTATATATGGGAGAGGATGATTTAAATATAATACATTTGTAAAAGAGTATAGTTAACGCTTAAAAAGAGTAAGTATGTACGGAAAAATTAAAGACCATTTACAACAAGAGTTGAAGTCAATTGAAGACAATGGTTTATTTAAAAAAGAGAGAATTATTACTTCGCCACAAGGAGCAGAAATTACAGTTTCTACAGGAGAAAAAGTATTGAATTTTTGTGCGAATAACTATTTAGGGCTATCCTCACATCCAGAGGTAGTGCAAGCGGCGAAAGACACGTTAGATACCCATGGTTTTGGGATGTCTTCTGTTCGATTTATCTGTGGAACACAAGATATTCACAAACAATTAGAAGCTACTATTGCTGATTTCTACGGCACAGAGGATACGATTTTATATGCAGCGGCATTTGATGCAAATGGAGGTGTTTTTGAACCTTTGTTGGGAGCAGAAGATGCTATTATTTCAGACAGTTTGAACCACGCGTCTATTATTGATGGTGTTCGTTTGTGTAAAGCTGCGCGTTACCGTTATGAGAATAACGATATGGCTGATTTGGAGCAACAGTTAATTAAGGCTAACGAAGCGGGACATCGCTTTAAAATTATCGTAACAGACGGGGTATTCTCTATGGATGGATTGGTAGCTCCTTTGGATAAGATCTGTGACTTAGCGGATAAATACGATGCCTTGGTCATGGTTGATGAGTGTCATGCAGCTGGATTTATTGGAGCAACAGGGAAAGGAACTTTAGAAGCGAAAAAAGTAATGGGACGCGTAGATATTATTACGGGAACTTTGGGAAAAGCTTTAGGTGGTGCCATGGGTGGATATACAACAGGTAAAAAAGAGATCATTGAGCTGTTGAGACAGCGCTCACGTCCTTATTTATTCTCCAATTCACTTGCGCCAATGATAGTAGGAGCTTCATTGAAAGTATTCGAATTATTGCAGAAAGACACCAAATTACGCGATCAATTAGAGTGGAATACCAATTATTTCAAAGCAGGAATGAAAAAAGCGGGCTTTGATTTTATCGATGGAGATTCGGCTATTGTGCCTGTTATGTTGTACGATGCGAAGCTGTCTCAGGAGATGGCTGACCGCTTATTACAGCATGGAGTTTATGTGATTGGATTCTTCTATCCTGTTGTACCTCAGGGGAAAGCGAGAATTAGAGTGCAGTTGTCTGCTGCACATACGCAAGCACATCTAGATCATGCGATTGCGGCCTTTACAACAGTAGGAAAAGAATTGAACGTGATTTAAATATTAACTTTTTTTAGTAAATCACAATAATTGTTAAGAATAAAATTTGTTAACTACACATATAATTGTATTTTTGTTTTAACATTACAATAAATAGAAAAATAAAGTTATGAAACATCTCAACAAATTAATTGCAGCGGCAATATTATGTGCGGGTCTTTCGACTCAGGCGCAAGATGCTGACCATCCGTGGGCTGTAACTATTGGTGCGAATGCTGTAAACACTAAAGTTAGTTCAGCTAAAGGGTTTTCACACAGAATGGGAGGTTATTTCCAAACGTCAGATTGGAACATTTTACCTTCAGTTTCTTACCTAAATGTATCAAGATACTTAGGTGATGGATTTTCATTAGGTGTTGTAGGATCAGTGAATAAAATTGATAAATTCATTTCCAAAGAGTCAGAAGGCTACTTCAAGTACAATCCTGGAGATTTATCATACTACGGAATTGATGCAGAAGTTAAGTATAGCTTCAAAGAAATTTTGAACACTAAAGTTGTTGATCCATTCGTATTAGTTGGAGGGGGATATACTTTTATGGGAGATGCAAGTACAGGAACTGTTAACGGAGGTTTAGGATTAAACATCTGGTTTACTGAAAACATTGCATTAACATTCCAATCAACGTATAAGCATTCATTTGACGATACAAGAACGCCAGATGTTGATGTGGCGAGCCACATGCAACACTTCGCAGGTATTCGTTTCCAATTTGGTGGAAAAGATACAGATGGAGATGGAATCTTAGATAAATACGATGAGTGTCCAGATGTTCCAGGATTAGCAGAATTCAACGGATGTCCTGATACAGACGGAGATGGTATTCCTGATCATTTAGATGAGTGTCCAGATGTTCCTGGATTAGCAGAATTCAACGGATGTCCTGATACAGACGGAGATGGTATTCCTGATCATTTAGATGAGTGTCCAGATGT
>NZ_JACAKI010000011.1:0-61231 GCF_030326445.1 Myroides sp. DF42-4-2 | reverse complement strand
TCCAGGATTAGCAGAATTCAACGGATGTCCTGATACAGACGGCGACGGTGTGCCAGATCATAAAGATGAGTGTCCTGAAGTTCCTGGTCCAAAAGAAAACAAAGGTTGTCCTTGGCCAGATAGAGACGGAGACGGAGTGCCTGATCATTTAGACGATTGTCCAGATGTTCCTGGTCCAGCTTCTAACAAAGGATGTCCTGAAATTAAAGAAGAGCAAGTGAAACAACTGAACGACTATGGAAAAACAATCTTATTCCATACAGGTAAGTTTACTTTCCAAGATGCTTCTTACACTGTGTTAGATAACATCGTGAAAATTATGAAAGAATTCCCTACTGCTAAATTCCACATCGCTGGATATACTGACAGTACAGGTTCTGACAAAGTAAACGTTCCATTATCTGACAACAGAGCGAATGCAGTTAAAGTTTATTTAATTGAAAAAGGTGTTGACGCGAACAGATTAACTTCTAAAGGTTATGGTTCTGAAAACCCAATCGCTTCTAACAAAACTGTTAAAGGACGTGAGTTAAACAGACGTGTTGAAATTCAATTACAAAAATAATTGAACGAAATAATATCAAGATAGAAAAGGGCTTCGAGTATTCGAAGCCCTTTTTTTATTACCTTTAGTCACATGAGTCAACAACATTTTTTATATCGATTAAGTGAAGAAATAAAGCAGAATTTCCCTTCTTCTATGCATAATTTAGTTGTGGTATTGCCCAACAAAAGAGCAAAGATCTTCCTTCTCGAACAGCTGAAGCAATTTTATGATCACAGCGTTTTTGCGCCCAGTATTATCAGTATTGAGGAGTTAGTGCAGGACATTGCCCAACTTCGTTCTATTGATTCAATTGAACTATTGTTTGAGTTCTATCACGTTTATAAAAAATTAGTAGGCGATAAAGCGGAAGACTTTGATTATTTCGTCAACTGGGCTCGTATGTTGTTACAAGATTTTAATGAGGTGGATCGCTATTTGTTAAATCCAACCCACGTTTTTAGCTATTTAAAAGATATTGAAGATATCAACCATTGGGCAGTAAACGTAGATAAGCAAACGGATTTAATCAAGAATTACCTGCAGTTTTGGGAGCAAATCCCGCTGTATTACACCGCGCTTTATGAGTATTTGATAGAAAAAAAGATAGGCTATCAAGGGATGATTTATCGGGAAGCTGTTGAGAGACATCGCGATTTTTTGAGCGCCCAAGACAATCAGTACTACTTTGCGGGATTCAATGCCTTAAATGCCGCTGAAGAAGTAATTATCCAACACTTTCTAGTCGAAGGTAAAGCCCGTGTATTTTGGGATATTGACGAGGTATTTCTCCATGATCCATATCACGATGCTGGCTTGTTTTTGAGGAGAATTAAACAAAGATGGCCCTACTATGAAAATCACCCTTTTGAGTGGATTACTGCTCATTTTGCAGAAAAAAAGAACATAGAAATTATTCAAACCCCTAAAAGTGTTGGTCAGGCTAAGATTGTTGGAGGGGTGATTGAACAGGCCTTAGCTAATGGTACGGCTTTGGACCAAATCGCAGTTGTGTTAGGCGATGAAAATTTGTTGCAACCTGTTTTATACGGCTTGCCAGATGCTGTGAGTAGTTTAAATATTACTATGGGCTATAGCGGAAATAGCAGTCCTGTGCAATTGTTTTTGAATAAAGTATTCAAAATGCACTTGGCAGCAGTTCGCCGTGGAGGAAAACAGTATGTGTTTTACTATAGAGATGTCTTAGAAGTGTTGACAAGCCCAGTTATGGAAGGCTTGTTCGACGTTGATGCTGTGGTGTCAGAAATCCAGAAAAAGAACTTGACATTTTTCTCTTTCGATCGATTTGAATCCTGGATGAAAGTTAGTGATACAGCTGAAAAAAGACTTGTTTTTGACGCTTGGAGTAGCAAATCACCTGCGGATATCTTAAAGGGATTAATTGCTTTGATCATCTTAGTTAAAAATAAACTTGAAGTAGATAGTCAACAAAATCGTTTGATGAAAACCTTTTTGTTCACGACTTATAATCTGCTTAATCGTCTGTTGTCGTATTGTGAAAAATACCCATTTATTCACTCCATTGAATTGCTTTATGTTTTGTATAAGCAAATCATGGATATGAGCGAGGTTTCTTTTGAAGGTGATCCTTTAGAAGGGTTACAAATTATGGGGATTTTAGAGAGTAGGGTGTTGGATTTTGATACGGTCATTGTCACTTCGGTCAACGAGGGAAAATTTCCTTCAGGCAAAACACAACAATCCTTTATTCCTTATGATGTAAAAAGAGAATTGGGTTTGCCTACCTACAAAGAAAAAGATGCGATTTACAGCTTTCACTTCTACCATTTACTCTTGCGTGCTAAACAGGTGTATTTGATCTATAATTCCCAGGCAGAAGGGATAGATGCTGGAGAAAAAAGCCGTTTTTTAGCACAACTCGAAATGGAAAAACAACCGGCACATCAAATATCTACAGTGACCTATTCCGCTTATTTGCCTGATAAAGCCTATGTCCCTATTTCCATTGCGAAATCAGAAGTGTTAATGGATAAATTGAAGGAAATTGCTACGGTAAAAGGGTTTTCACCTTCGGCTCTAACAGCCTATTTGCGCAATCCTCTACAGTTTTATGTGCAACAAGTATTGCGCATTCGCGAAGTAGAAGAGGTGGAAGAAAGCGTAGCGTTGAATACGCTAGGGACGATTATTCACAACGCGCTAGAAAACTTGTATCAACCTTATGTTGGACAAGTAATAGATGTTGGCATGATCAAAGCAATTCAACGGATAGCAGATGAAGAAGTTCAAAAGCAGTTTGAAGAAATTTACAACAGCGACAAGGAAAAAATGGGAAAAAACCTCCTAGCTTTTGAGGTTGCAAAACGCAATGTCTATCATTTCTTGCGCGAAGAATTAAAAGGATTAGAACAAGGAGATGAGGTGAAGTTACTCGCCTTGGAAACAAGATTAGAACACGTGTTGGAAGACAGTCGTCTGCCTTATCCGATTAAATTATTTGGCTTTGTCGACCGCATTGAGAGTAGAAATGGAACGATCCGTGTGATTGATTATAAAACGGGAAAAGTAGAAGCGAATCAAGTCAAGCTCTCACAATGGGAGGGATTAACTACTCACTTAAAGAACGATAAGATTATTCAGCTGCTCTGTTATGCTTTGATGTATGCTGATCAAAATAACTTAGCCTCTTTAGAGGCGGGGATTTATTCTTTTAAAAATCGCCGAGAAGGATTTTTATTTTTTGGTGTGCGCGAAGGAAGAACTGTTGACCATGCTATTACACCAGCTGTTTTAGCTTCTTTTAGAGAGGAATTGATCGAATTGATTTTGCTTATTTTGGATCGAGAGACCCCATTTGTTGAAACCATATAAAAAAAAGCGAGAAGATTCTTCTCGCTTTTTTAGTACTATGAGTTAGCCTTTTACTTGCTCGGTTAAAAGCTGTAATAGGGCTTCTTTTTGTTCGATGTGAAGCATGTGGCCTCCTGCTAAGGTTGTGATACTTGCGTTTGTTCCATTAACTTGTTCTCGCGTTTCTTCATAAGGCATAACAGGATCGTCTTTCCCCAATACAAAAGCAATTGAATAGGGAGCAAAGTGGAGGAGTACTTCTCTGTCAATTCTCGTTTTCATGCCTTCTAGTGCCGCAATGACGCCTTGGGTTGGTGTTTTCAATGCCTCTTCCCTTGTGTGATCAATCGCTTTTTGGTGTAAAGGCCTGATACTATCGCTAAAGAGGTTGTTGATAGCCATGTTGATAAAAACCGGTGCATTTCTCTTAATCAAATCAATGGCTCGATTCCTATTTTCCACGCGTTCGGGACTATCTGCACGTGCAGTAGAGTTAATTAATACCATGTTTTTTACCATATCAGGATATAGTTCTGCAAAAGCAAGCGAAACATATCCCCCCATTGAGTGGCCAATAAGAGTAACTTTTTTTAATTTGAGTTGTGAAACTACGGCATGAACAGCATCTGCCATGTCTTCCATAGTGTGAATATACCCCAAGCAACCAGTTTCGCCATGACCCAATAAATCCAAACTAATTACGCGATATTTAGCGGAAAAGTGATCCATATAATCTGTCCACATCTTAGCGTTTTCCAGGAAGCCGTGTAAAAAGATCAATGCATTTCCTTTGCCGCTGTCATAGTAATTGATTGGAATGTTTTTGTATATCAGCGATTTTTGAATCATCATTTGTGTTTTGTTGAGTCAGCAAAAGTACAGGATGCAAAAGGAAAAAAAAACTTTCTTTCAGATAAATCCGCTCTAGCTATGGCGGTTTTCTATTTTTATCTATTCTAAATTACTGAAATAGAATTATCTTTGAGGCAGATAAAAACATAGGTCATATGAAATATATTTACAGCGTATTATTCGCTTTAGTGGTAGGAACGGTTTTCGCAGGAGAAGGGCTGCCTTATCAAATTTACAATGCAAAAGGTAAGAAAGTAACGTATAAACAAATGATCAAGCAGTTGGCAAAGTCTGATGTTGTGCTGTTTGGTGAATACCACAATAACTCTTTGGGGCATTGGTTGCAATTAAAAGTGACTGAAAGTTTGGGAGAGCAGCAAGATTTGGTTTTAGGTGCGGAGATGTTTGAAGCAGATAATCAAGAAGGGTTAACGAATTACGTCAGAGGCGATATGCAAGAAGAAGAGTTCACTCAAGCCGTTCGTTTGTGGAATAATTACAAAGGGGATTACCGTCCGTTAGTCGAATATGCAAAAGCAAAGCGCTTTCCTTTTATAGCGACAAATGTACCACGTCGCTATGCGAGTTTATTGTATAAAGGAGGAGTGGAAGCACTAGATACCTTAGACGTAGATGAAAAAGCGTGGATTGCACCTTTGCCTTTTCCTTATGATCCAGAATTGCCAGGTTATAAAGAGATGTTGACGATGTTTGAATCGGATCACGTCAATGAAAATTTGCCTAAAGCACAAGCGATTAAAGACGCAACTATGGCGCATTTTATTCAGGCTAATAAAGAGGAAAACAAATTGTTCATACACTATAATGGCTCTTACCACAGCAACAACTATGAGGGGATCTATTGGTATTTGAATCACTATGCGCCCCAACTTAAAGTGACGACAATTACTATGGTAGAAGGCGATAATGTAGGTAATTTCGAAAAACTCAATCTTGGATTGGCCGACTTTATTCTTGTTATAGATGCGAATATTTTAAAGTCGTTTTAGAATGTTATAGAAAAAAACACTATTTAGTCTTAAATCTAGTTTGGCAATACTTTTTTTTTAAATAAAATAATGTAAAATACTTTGTTTATATTGAGTATAAATAGATGTGTACGCATTGTAGATAACGTTAATTAGGTGTATTTTTGAGAGATTTTTTCAAGAAAAACAATTAAAATTACATTATGGCAAAATCTGCACTTTTAAAGTCATCCATTGCAAAGAAATATTGGATGTCTCTTACGGGGTTATTTTTATGCTTGTTTTTAGTTGGTCACTTGGTAGGGAATCTTCAGTTGATTTTTGGGGATGCCTCAAAATTCAACGAGTATGCCTTGTTCATGACGACTAATCCAGCGGTAAAAGTATTATCTTATGTAACGTATATATCAATCCTTTTTCACGCGATTGATGGTATAGTTCTAACAATTCAAAACAAAAAAGCTCGTCCGATCGGATACGCGAAGAACAACGCTGCTGCAAACAGTAAATGGGCTTCTCGTAACATGGCGGTATTGGGGACTTTATTGTTGGTTTTCATCGTAACACACATGGTTAATTTTTGGGCGAAAATGCACTTTTCGGCTATGCCATTGCAAACAATTGAAGTGACAATTGAAGGGCAAGAAGAGCCAGTTATGATTTACAAAACAGTTCAAGAGCAACCAATCGATGTTAGAGCGGTTGAAATGGGACAGTTGGAAATTAAAGGAACTGCGTTTTACCAAAAAGGGACAGATTTAAAAATTGCAGATGGTTACAAAGATTTACATAAAATTACTGTTGAGTTTTTCAAAGATCCTTCAACGGGATTGATTAGCACAATTTTATATGTAATCGCAATGATTGTTCTTGGATTCCATTTATCTCATGGTTTTGCAAGTGCATTCCAATCTTTAGGGGTAAATAATCCAAAGTATAACTGTTTGATTAAAGGCATTGGCTACTTATTTGCCTATTTAGTTCCTGCTTTGTTCGCAATCATTCCATTATACATTCACTTTATTAAATAGTCCTAAAGAAATTGATTATGAAATTAGATTCAAAGATACCTCAAGGACCAATCGATAAGAAATGGTCTGATTATAAAAACCACATTAAATTAGTGAACCCAGCCAATAAACGTAATATTGATGTTATCGTTGTGGGAACTGGATTAGCTGGTGGATCTGCTGCTGCTACTTTAGCAGAGTTAGGTTATAATGTAAAAGCATTTTGTTATCAAGATTCGCCTCGTCGTGCGCACTCAATTGCTGCACAAGGGGGGATTAACGCGGCTAAAAACTATCAAGGTGACGGTGACTCGATCTACAGATTATTCTATGATACTGTAAAAGGAGGGGATTACCGCGCTCGTGAAGCAAACGTTCACCGTTTGTCTGAAGTTTCTGCTAATATTATTGACCAATGTGTGGCTCAAGGTGTGCCATTAGCACGTGAGTACGGTGGTTTATTGGACAACCGTTCTTTTGGAGGAACACAAGTTTCTCGTACCTTCTACGCAAAAGGACAAACTGGACAACAGTTATTATTAGGTGCATACTCTGCAATGAACCGTCAAATTGGTCGCGGAAAGATCAAGATGTACAACCGTCACGAAATGCTAGACTTAGTTTTAGTAGATGGAAAAGCAAGAGGAATTATTGCGCGCAACTTAATTAATGGGGAGATTGAACGTCATTCAGGACACGCTGTAGTAATTGCTACAGGTGGATATGGAAACGTATTCTTCTTGTCTACAAACGCAATGGGGTCAAACGTGACCGCAGCTTGGAAAGCACACAAACGTGGAGCATTCTTCGCTAACCCTTGTTTTACACAAATTCACCCAACTTGTATTCCTGTTACAGGAGACCACCAATCAAAATTAACTTTGATGTCTGAGTCTTTGCGTAATGATGGACGTATTTGGGTTCCAAAGAAAATAGAAGATGCAGTTGCGATTAGAGAAGGTAAATTAAGACCAACGCAAATTGCAGAAGAAGATAGAGATTACTACTTAGAAAGAAGATATCCATCATTCGGAAACTTAGTACCACGTGACGTTGCGTCTCGTGCTGCAAAAGAAAGATGTGATGCTGGGTATGGAGTTAACGCAACAGGAGAAGCAGTTTACTTAGACTTCGCTTCAGCGATTGAGCGTTACGGTAAAGAACAAGCGCGTATTCAACATTTAGATGAAAACGATGCGAAATTAGTTTACAAATTAGGTAGAGACGTTGTAGAGAACAAGTACGGAAACTTATTCCAAATGTATGAGAAAATCGTTGACGAGGATCCATACACAACGCCAATGATGATTTATCCAGCAGTACACTATACAATGGGTGGTGTTTGGGTAGATTACAACTTAATGTCTACTATTGAGGGATGTTATGTAATTGGTGAAGCAAACTTCTCAGATCACGGAGCTAACCGCTTAGGTGCTTCTGCTTTGATGCAAGGTTTAGCGGATGGATACTTCGTATTGCCTTATACAATCGGGGATTACTTAGCTGATGATATTCGTACAGGTGCGATCCCTACTAACTTACCAGAGTTCGACGCTGCGGAGAAAAATGTACAAGACATGATCGATCACTTAATGAACAATAAAGGATCACATTCAGTAGATTATTTCCACAAGAAATTAGGTAAAATTATGTGGGATAAAGTAGGTATGGCTCGTAATGCACAAGGTCTAACGGAAGCGATGGACGAGATTGCTGCATTGAGAGAAGAATTCTACAAAGACGTGAAAGTATCTGGAACTGCAGATAGCTTTAACCAAGAGTTAGAAAAAGCACTTAGAGTTGCTGACTTCCTAGAGTTAGGAGAATTATTCGCAAAAGATGCTTTACACCGTGAAGAATCTTGTGGAGGACACTTCCGCGAAGAACACCAAACAGAAGACGGGGAAGCACAACGTGATGATGAAAACTTTGCTTATGCTGCTGCATGGGAGTACAAAGGAAATCCTAGAGACGCTGTTCTACACAAAGAAGACTTGGTGTATGAAAATATTAAGTTGGTAACTCGTAGTTATAAATAATATTGAGGTATTGATTCTTGAATCATATCTTGTTGTAAAAATTCGATGCAGATGAATCTTACATTAAAAATATGGCGTCAAAAAAACGCTAAAGAACAAGGAAAAATTGTTGAATATAAAATTAACAATGTTTCTCCTGATATGTCTTTCTTAGAAATGCTTGATGTTTTAAACAATGAGCTTATCGAGAAAGGGGATGATCCCGTAGCATTTGACCACGACTGTCGTGAAGGTATTTGTGGAATGTGTTCGTTATTTATTAATGGACAAGCTCACGGACCAGATAGAGGCGTTACTACTTGTCAGTTACACATGAGAAAGTTCAAAGATGGTGATACAATTTATATTGAGCCATTTAGAGCAAAAGCTTTCCCAGTAATCAAGGATTTAGTAGTAGACCGTACCGCTTTTGATAAAATTCAACACGCTGGAGGATTTATTTCGGTAAATACTTCTGGAAATACACAAGATGCTAACGCTATTCCTATTCCAAAACACGATGCTGACCGCTCTTTTGACGCAGCAACTTGTATCGGATGTGGAGCATGTGTTGCAACGTGTAAAAACTCTTCGGCTATGTTATTCGTTTCGGCTAAAGTTTCTCAATTTGCTTTGTTGCCACAAGGTAAAGTTGAAGCAGCAGACCGCGTAATGAACATGGTTGCTGAGATGGACGCTTTAGGCTTCGGTAACTGTACTAATACAGGGGCTTGTGAGGTTGAATGTCCAAAAGGTATTTCATTAGAGAACATTGCTCGTATGAACAGAGAATACCTTAAAGCTGCATTATAGTAGATTTTAATATTTTTTTGAAAAAGGAAAAAGCAGAACATCACCGGTTCTGCTTTTTTTATTGGCCCACTCGATTGGATTAGCATGCTATTTTCAAATGATACGATATAACTATCACAGCAATTTGTTCAGATGTAAATCACGAATAATGCTCTACGGAAGTAAATGACTTATTTTAAATTGTCTTATCGCTAGAGGTGCGCAGGTCTGCCAATTATATTTTGTACTTTTGAAATACTTAACACTCAGGTATGAAAATAGCACTAATTCAAGCCCCTTTGGTTTGGGAAGATGTCGAACAGAATACGACTTATTTTAAAAATCAATTACAACAGATTGAACAAGAAACGGATCTGGTTATCCTTCCAGAGATGTTCACTTCAGGCTTTACCATGAATCCTGAGCGCGTTTTTATGACCATGGAGGACAAGTTTATTGAACAATTGCAAACGTGCTGTAAAACGCGTCATTTTGCGTTAACCGGCAGTATAGTAATCAAAGAAAACAATCAGTTTTACAACCGTTTATTTTTTATTCTTCCTACGGGTGAATTTCATACCTATGACAAACGCCATTTGTTCTCACTTGCAGGCGAGGAAAAAGTATATACACCTGGTAGTGACCGATTGATCGTTGAATATAAGGGGTGGAAAATTTGTCCGTTGGTGTGCTATGACCTTCGCTTCCCTGCTTTTGCTCGAAATCTCACCGCTGCTTATGACTTATTGCTCTATGTTGCCAGCTGGCCCGATCAACGCATTTACGCTTGGGACTCCCTTTTAAAAGCTCGAGCAATTGAAAATATGAGCTACGTAATTGGCGTTAATCGCTGCGGAGAAGATCAAAATGACAACCAGTATACAGGGCATTCTCAAGTGCTCGACTATATGGGACAGTATTTGATTGAACCCTTAGAAGGTGAAACTACTCGCTATATCGTCTTGGACAAAGGCATGCAGGATAAAGCAAGAAACCGATTTGCCTTCTTGAAAGATGCGGATGCATTTGATATAATAGCCTAAAATAATACCGCAATAACAAAAATATGCCCAAAATAAAAAGCTACCACTAGGGTAGCTTTGCTTACTATATTTGACTAATTTGTTTCTTCTCACTGTGCTCGTGCATTAAAATAACGAGCAATTAGCACGAACAACAAGGGACATTGGAACTATTTTGCCAGATTCATGTCCTGGTTGATGTCCCAATTAGCGCGTACGTCAATCGCTTCTTTAGCGTAGTACGTCTCTTCGGGTTGTCGTTTACCCCAATAATATCCTGTATCCCATTGACCATTTTTATTGTCGTCGTATATTACGCGAACATAATATTTGCGCGGAGGGAGTAAATCAAATACAACTGTTCGCGCCGTTTCAACCACTTGAGTAGCGTATACTTTTTCTTGTTCATCAATCAATTCTACAATAATCGGATAGCGTTTAACAGCACTCAAATTTAGATTTAAGTTACCGTAATCACTGTGTTTTGTGGTTTTTAATGTGAATTGTAACGTATCGTTAGGTTGTCCAAAATAATCGGTAATTGCCTGAGGCATTAGTTTGATATGATACAATTCTTCTTGAAGTTTATCAAAGTGTAAGATCACCTTTTGTTCTTCGGGTAATTCTCGAACTTCGAAGGAAACTGGTAGAGAATCTTTTTTGATGATGTGTATCAAATCCTTGTTGACCTGCCCAAGCGGGGTTGACATTTTTAGGGCGAAATCTTCCTTAAAGTCAATAGCACTGTTTTTTGCCGTGATTTTTAAGGTGTCAATCTCTTTCATCTTTGCACGGGGACGCACTGTAAAAGTTTCTAAATAATCCTCTTGTGTCACTGTAATGTGCAAGGAATCTGCCATGACTTTCGGGAACCATAGTTGAAGGGTGTCTTTTCCTTCTAAAGGGGTATACACACTGCGAATTAAACTGTCGTTTTTTGTTACTTTAACTTGGGCTCCCTTTCTATTGCCCATGTAGGGGATATACCATTTGTTCTCTGAAAGTTGAGCCGGACGTTTCGCTGAAAATTTCTCTTCAGATTTAAACAAAACTAAATTGTATTTATTGTCTGTTGGAATGACAATAGAATCCTGAATAAAGGCAATTTTATCCTGTTCCGGATTAAACATGTAGTTATTCGTTTTTTGCTTTAATCCTACTAAATAATAAGTACCCGCTTTAATGTTTTCAATTGAAAAAGTAGTTAGAGAATCTAAAGTGTTGGTAATATACAGCGGTTTCTCTTTGTAAACGGTTGAATCGTTGAACGTTTTGGCATCATAAAGCATGACGTTGACAAAATTATCCGTTTTTAATTTATGAGCGGATTGAATGCTTCCCTCTAATTTTAGGGAATCAATATAGGTTCCTGTAGAGAAAATATACTTGAATTGAGGCAATACATTGCCTTCGTTATTATCAATAATAGCATCTCCAAAATTGAAGCTATAGGTGGTGTTTGGCAGTAGTGTATCTCTAAGGATGACTGTCAAGGTCTTTTTTGGCCCACCCATGGGTTGAATCTCAGGAGTGTTTTTCAACGGAGGAGACACAATCAAATTTTGAGTGATATTTTTCAATTTAATGAACTCATCAAATTCGATTTTGATTTCATCTTTGTTAAAGTTGATAGAATAGTTTTCGGGATTGCTTTTCAGTACAACAGGAGGTAGCGTATCCATAGGACCACCTGATATAAACCCTCTTTTAGCACAATTCGAAAAACAGGTTACACACAAAATGAGTAAACAAGTAAAAAAGTATAGACGAAACTTCGACATAGTTTTGTTTTGAAAAGACAAAGTAACAATTATATTTTTTACTTAGAAAATATCGACCCTTAAAAACTTTATTTTGTGTAAGCTAAACACAAAATACTCACCGTAGTTTGGGGTATTTGGAGCAATAATCGCGCACAGGTTTCCAATGTGCTACCGGTAGTCAAAATATCGTCCAATAAAAGCAGGTGCTTACCTGTAAAGGAGGAAGCGTCGTTGAGTTGAAAGACTGTGTTCTTGGTTTTGATCCGCTCTCTAAACGTCTTGGTTGTCTGTGAGGGAGTATGCGTTATTTTGGTCAGCAGGGTTTTGTTGATGGGAATGCCAAAGTATTGGGCGAGTGCTGTTGCAAATCCATCTACTTGGTTATATCCGCGTTGTCTGCGTTTTTTCTTGTGCATGGGTACGGGAATAAGGTAATCCACCGTTGTCAAATGGGGGGTATCCGCCAGTAGTTCAGCGTACATTTTTCCTAATGTATAACTAATTTTCGGTTGGTTGTTGTATTTTAATTGATGGAGGAGATTCGAGACAATACCCTCTTTGGTATAGTATAACATACAACTTGCTTGTGCGATCTTTACTTTGCCATAAAATTTATTGAGGGCTTCGTTAGGCGTATATAGATGTTGATCCGTAAACGGCAAAAATGCCCTACAACTTACGCAAAGTAACTCTTCTTGTGGCAATAGCATGGCATCGCATCCACAACAGTAGTTGGGAAAAAACAGATGAAGTAGTTCTTGGATCATAGGAGGAGTTTTTGGGATTGTCGAAAATAACGCAAATAAAAAGCCAGTTTAAATCAATGCAACTGATATCTTTGTAACGTATACGAAATAAGTAGAAAAAATATGGAGAAAGCAATACTTGAATTGATGCAGTTGATAGAGAAAGGTGACTATGTCGTAGCCGAAGTTTTTGCTGTTGAAATTAAGAAACAATTACAGCGCATGATGGATGTTGAAACAGCGGATGAAGCTTTGGTTCGCTTGGCGAAAATGCAAAAGATTGTAGAAGATCTCCAAGAAAAAATTAAACCCTAAGAAGATGAGTTGTCCTTGTGGAAGTGAACAAGAAGCAGCGAATTGTTGCTTGGCCTTTGTAAAAGGAGAAAAATACCCCCAAACAGCCGAAGCGTTAATGCGATCTAGGTATACGGCTTATGTCCTTGCTAATGCCGCGTATTTGATAGATACCACGCATCCGAGAACCCGCCATTTGTACAGTAAAAAATCAATCCTACAGTGGGCGAAAGACAATCAATGGTTGGGATTGAATATAGAAGAAGCAACCACAACAACGGTTACTTTTTCTGCTTTTTTTAAAGATCAAACTGGGACGGAACATCGTCATTATGAGCACTCTACTTTTGAAGCTTTAGGCGGAAAGTTATACTATGTATCGGGTACATTTGAAGAGTAAATAGCTATTTTTTGCAGACAGGATCAATGCCTCTTCCTATGCTATCAGAAGAAAATCAACTGAAAAAGAGTGTTGTTGCTTTGTTTTTTTTTGTAAATTACTAGTATGAGAGCTGTAATAATTGGGGCTACTGGAGCCGTTGGAAAAGTATTAGTGCGTCAATTGCTGTGTGATGATCGCTATAATTTTGTCGAAATTTTTGTGAGACGCTCTTGGGATATTCAACATCCCAAGTTGATTTGTCATGTTGTAGATTTTGAGAAAATGGATGAGTGGCATCATTTAATCGATGGCGATATCGCTTTTAGTTGTTTGGGAACGACCAAAAAGCTAGCAGGAAGCAAAAAAAACCAATGGCGTGTGGACTATGACTATGTTGTGCAATTTGCCAAGTATTGTAAAGCTAAATCCGTACATACATTCGTGTTGGTTTCTTCTATGGGAGCTAATTATCGCAGCAAAGTGTTTTATTTGTATCTCAAAGGGCGCATTGAACAAGCAATTGCACAATTGCATTTTAATCGGATTATTATCATTCGTCCTAGTTCACTTATTCGCCCTCATTCCGACAGAAAAGGCGAAGAGTGGGGCGTAAAGATCTTGACCTGGCTCAATCGAATCGGATTGTTTAAAGCGTATAAACCTGTACCCGTATCTAGAGTGGCAGCTCGAATTCGCGAAGCTGCCGCCCAACATGTAGCGTATAACCTCGTTGTGATTGACAATGAAGAAATATAAAAAAAGGCTTGCCACTAGTGCAAGCCTTTTTCATTTGAAGGTATTATAAAGGATTAGTTAGCCTTACTGAATTCTAAGTTTACAGTAATATCAACGTTTTTTCCAATTGCTTGTCCTGTTGGATCATAAGCAACATCGTAGTCGAAGCGGTTGATAGTTGTTTTTGCCTGAAAACCTATTTTTGTATTTCCATTGCCATCATCAGCCAATAAACCACCATAGTTCAATTGGAAGGTAACTGGTTTGGTCGTTTTTTTAATCGTTAGATTTCCTGTTAGTTCGTATTTGTCTTTTCCTGTTTTTTTGATAGAGGTACTCTCGAATTTCATTGTAGGATAATTAGCCGCATCAAAAAAGTCAGCTGACTTTAAGTGGTTGTCGCGCATCTCTACACTAGTGTTGATACTGTTTAAATCAACCGTAAAATGAAAGGCCCCTTTCGTTAATTCCTCTGGGTTTCCTACAAATGTACCCTCGTATTTGTCTAATCGACCGTCGACAAAAGAAATGCCCAAGTGTTTAACTGAGAAATTCAAGAAAGAGTGCATCGGATCGACATTCCATTTCGTTTGAGCGAATGAAGTAACTGAAAATAAGGCAGCTACAACGAATAAAGCTATTTTTTTCATATAAATTGTGTTTTTTGATTATCAATGATACAAAGATACTAACCTTGTGTGAGATAGGTACTTAACCTACATTAAGAAAGCCCCCCTTTGAGGCTATACCTTTACGTAAACAAAGTAAAAGCAGGCATTTGCCTGTTTTTACTTGTTGTGTAATCGGTTTATTTAAAATTTGCAGCAATTTTTATCAGAGCGTTGGGATTACTAATTCCCGTTTCCACATCCATCATTTGGATAATGTCTTTGTCTCCCGTTCCTGTACTCAAAGGCAATTGTTGTGGTATTTCAGGCATTTCTCCAAAGAGCGTTTTGTATAAGACAAGGCTGTTTATAAATACAGCATCGTTCAACATATGGTGCGAACTATCTGTGAAGCGCAATTGGTCTTTCCCATCAACGAGAGCTACATACCCCTCTTTTCCGCGATATGCCGCGCCTAATACGCCAGCGAAATTGAGATAGCCAGTATTCGGTGTTGATTGTGCCACTATGACGCCATTTTCTTGTAAGATCGATTGGTAAACGCTATAATCTGGGTCATGGTAGTCAAAAGGAGCCGTTAGGCCATAAATATAAGTAGCTACACCAGGACTATTGGCTGTGATCAAATCGTGTACGCTTTTTACATTAGCCTGGTAATTGGTCAATTCTTGAATCACCACAGGAGTGGATTCTTGTAAGATTAAAAAATCAAAATAGTTGCCATCTGTATCGGTAGCACTGAATAAGTTATCCACTTCTTCTTGATTGGCGACGAGAATTTGATCTATACTCACTCCCATGTCAACTAATTTCATTACTTCCAAGGACTTGTTGTTCGACTTGGCTAAGGCTTCGAGCATTTTGGGGAAACTAGCAAAGTATTCGGTGTGACTGTTTCCTACAAATAGTAGGCGAAGAGGACCTTCTGTTGCAGGGGGTGTTGGTTGAGCTAGGAATGCTGTTGTCATGTAGTTGGCATCGTCCATTTTTTCTCCACAGGAACCTAAGGTTAGTGAGAGGAGTAAGGCATATAGTATATTTTTTCTCATGGTCAATCTAAATGTGTTAATTATTGTAAATTTATTAAAATTTATTAATAGTTTATCCATATTGATTTAAAAAAAATGTATTTATTAAGTTAAGTGGAGTAATAAGACATTTTTTTATGGATGTTTCTCGATGAAGGAAATACAATACACTTTAGCGACAAAAAAAAGAGGGCATCCTTTTGGATACCCTCTCATATAGGTTGAATCTAAATTATTAGATCATTTTTTTTAACCAGTTTTTCATGGAAACCTCTTCATTGATGATGTTTCGAAGATCGGCAATTGCCACGCGATCTTGCTTCATTGTGTCCCTATGGCGGATCGTTACTGTTTGGTCTTCTAGTGTTTGGTGATCCACCGTAATACAGAAAGGAGTCCCCAAAGCATCTGCACGACGGTAACGACGACCTACAGCGTCTTTTTCATCATAGGCAACATTGAAATCCCATTTCAGATCTTCAATAATTGCTTGCGCGATTTCTGGTAAACCATCTTTTTTTACCAAGGGGAAAATAGCAGCTTTTGTCGGTGCTAATACAGCTGGTAATTTTAATACCGTTCTCGTTGTTCCGTCTTCTAATGTTTCTTCTTGTAGGGATTTAGAGAAAACAGATAAGAACATTCGATCCAATCCTACCGATGTTTCTACTACATAAGGAACATAAGAGGAGTTGGTTTCGTTGTCGAAGAACTGCAATTTCTTACCAGAGAATTGTTCGTGTGCTTTTAAGTCGAAATCAGTACGCGAGTGAATTCCTTCTAATTCTTTAAATCCGAATGGGAAGTTAAATTCGATATCTGTAGCTGCATTGGCGTAATGTGCCAGTTTTTCGTGGTCGTGGTAGCGGTAGTTTTCCGCTCCCATACCTAAAGATAAATGCCATTTTAAACGCGTGTCTTTCCAGTATTGGTAATACTTCATTTCCTCTCCTGGTTTGACGAAGAATTGCATTTCCATTTGTTCAAATTCGCGCATACGGAAAATGAATTGACGGGCTACAATTTCGTTACGGAAGGCTTTTCCTGTTTGAGCAATACCAAAAGGAATTTTCATACGTCCCGTTTTCTGAACGTTTAAGAAGTTAACAAAAATACCTTGAGCCGTTTCAGGACGTAAGTATAAATCCATTGCTGTATCGGCAGAAGCTCCTAATTTTGTACCGAACATCAAGTTGAATTGGCGCACTTCCGTCCAGTTTTTAGAACCTGTATCGGGATCTGCAATTTCCAACTCTTCGATAAGTGCTTTAACATCAGCCAAATCTCCAGTATCTAACCCGTGAGCCATACGCGCTAGAATCTCTTTTTTCTTTGCGTAGTACTCTACAACACGTGGATTGGTAGCGACAAATTGCGCTTCATCAAAAGATTCACCAAAGCGTTTTTTCGCTTTTTCAATCTCTTTTAATGCTTTTTGGTGTAATTTTTCACAGTAGTCTTCAATTAAAACATCTGCTCTATATCTTTTTTTACTGTCTTTATTGTCAATTAAAGGGTCATTGAATGCATCAACGTGACCTGAAGCCTTCCAAGTGGTTGGATGCATAAAGATTGAGGCATCAATTCCTACAATATTTTCGTGCATTTGTACCATGGATTTCCACCAGTACTCTCTAATATTTCTCTTTAATTCTACACCGTTTTGAGCATAGTCATATACTGCACTCAAACCATCGTATATTTCGCTTGATGGAAAAATATATCCATACTCCTTTGCGTGCGAAATAACATTCTTAAAAATATCATCTTGTTTTGCCATACTGCAAAAGTAATAAAAGACTTTAAGATTAAAAACTTCACTTCAAGCTATTTGCTGTTAATAATCTTAAGTTTTTTGGTTTATATTATAATTGCTTACTATTCCTGATCGCGCAATCCGTGCGTTAGATGTTTCAATCGGGGGTAAAAATACTTAATTAAATCTATAGAACAATATCAACAAAATATAAAGGAACGGATTGTCGCGCCATCGGAGACTGTCATGTGCCCATGTTTTTACGCTTGCATTTGTGGTATTTGAAGGTGATGGTTTCAAGTCTACTAACGGTATAAATTAACACAAAAAAGTCCAGCAATTTGCTGGACTTTTTTTATTCTTCTTCTTCTGTGTTGCGGAGTTTCATCAATAAAGTGTAAGCTCCTTTAGAAACAATAGATTTACCTTGTAGCGTTTCGGTATTGCGAATGGCTGTAAAACCGTTCTCTGTTTCGCCAATTTCTACCGGAACGAGTTGATAGGTTTGTTTGCTCACTTCGATAAAGACAAAGTGTTTGGCTTCAAAATATACTACACTTTCTTCAGGTAGTGCTTTGGTTTGTGCCGAATGCGTATCAATTTCTGCATTCATGTACATGCCCGGTACTAAGTTTTTTTCAACATTCTTAAAATGACAGTGTACTTCTGATGTTCCTTCTGCATTGACATCCATGCTAATTAATACAATTTCGCCTTCGTATTTTTTTGCCGGATCGCCGTTGGTATAACTTAATACACGCTGACCTACTTCTAATTTATCGAGATCTTTTTCATACACTTTTAGGTTTAAGTGGATATCCGAGGGGTCAATGAGCTCAAAGAGCACATCGGAAGGAGTGACATATTTTCCAATGTTGACATAGGTATTGCTCACAAAGCCGTTGATTGGGCTATAAATTGCTATGGTTTTACTGATGTTGTTCGACGTCAGCGTATGGGGATTGATGTTGATCAAACTCAATTGTTGACCTAGTGCATTCATGGTAATGCGCTGTGCATTCATCTCTGCTTGAGCTTGTTGCATAACCTTGTCGCTGCTAGCTTGACTAGCATTTAATTCTTTCTGACGTTGATAGTCCAGCTGTGCAAATTGAAATTTGTCTTTGGCGATCAAGTAATTCTGTTGTAACTCAATATATCGCGGATCTTCCATCAAGGCAATTTGTTGCCCTTTTTTAATTTGCATCCCCGGCATTAACTGGGTTTGCTTGACATAACCTCCAAGGGGATTGGTAATGGAAATTAAATTTTGAGGAGGAACATCAATCTTTCCATTTAGTTTTAAAACTGTAGCAATGCGGTGATCTTGTAGTCGCGTAGTCTGCAGGTCTACGTGTTTCAATTGTGCATCGGTTAGTTGTACAAGGTCTGTTTCTTCTTGTACGTCTAGTTCTTCTCTTTGAGTCGTCTCCCCTTTACATTGGGTAAAAAGCAACATCGGTAACAGTAGCAGCACAAGGAGTGAGAAGCGCAGGTTTATTTTATGTGGTGTAAACATGATTTTAGTTATTTGAAGTTAGGTAGTTGATTTGGATTACGGTGTCGTTATATGCTTTGAGTGCATCGAAATAGTTACTCAATAACTCTAATGCTTGATTGGTTAGGAGTACGTATTCCAAGTAATTAATTTCTCCGTTGATAAATTGTAATTCCGCTGTTTGCATGATCACAGTTGCTCCTTTTGGGGCTTGTTGTTCATAACTTGTCAAAATTTGTTGACTACTGTCAAGGGTTATCAACAATTGTTGATAACGGTTTTGTATATTTTGTTGGGTGAGTTCTACTTCCGCTTCTGCTATTTTTTCTGCTTGTTTGGAAGCGCGTATTCTACCTTTTTGGCCAAAATCAAATAAAGGCAAGGTTAGTCCAACTTGGAATGCGTGAAAGCGATCTTTTCGATCGTAGTACATGTCATTGGCAGCCAATCCCATGAAACTACTGTTGTTGTAAGCCAGCTGTAGGGTAGGTAAAAGCTTCGATCGCTCAAGTTTGGTTTGGGCGATTGCTAATTCCTTGTTCTGTTCGGCTATTTTTACCTGAATATTATCGTTGAGATGCTGTTCTAGCGTTTGCAAGTCCAATTTTTTAGAGGTTGCTGTGGGCAGGAGGTCCTCCTCTGTGTTTAATAGGTATTTCAATTGTAGTTGGGCGAGGCTCTTTGCATGCGTGACCTCGGCAAGTTGCATTTGAATCTTAATTAGTTGATTCTTGGCTGTTGTTTGTTCTAAAATAGTACTTTCTCCCTTGGTGAAGCGCAACCTAGCTTTCGCGTAAAAGCTTGTATATAGACTATCTGCTTGGTGAAGGAGTTCTTCTTTTTCACTCCAATAGAAATAGTCATAAAAATTTTGTGTCACTTCTCGTTTCACTTCATTGGTTTTAAGTGCTAGGTCAAAAATGCTCTTTTGCCACGCTTTGGTGTATAGGTTTTTTTGTTTGCTGTACACTGTTGGAAATGCGATTTCCTGGCTCAACGAAAATTTATTGTCAGTATAAGGGCCATTGATTTGTCCAAATTCACCTGAAACTGTCGTTTGTGGAATATCGGTAGCGGTGTGAATAAACGCTTTGGCAAAAGCGGTTCGCAAGTGTTCGGTTCGAATTGTTTTGTTGTTTGCTTCAGCCTGATTCAAGGCGTCAGCTAAACCGATAGGCGTTTGGGCAAACCCAGGACTTGTTGCGGTTAATAGTAGGCAAGTAATGGCTGTAAATGCGCTAGTTTTCTTCTTTTTAAAGAGTGAAAAATTTAGCTTTTGTTCAAAAGTAATATAGAGTAAAGGCAAAATAAATAAAGTTAAAAAAGTGGCTAGAATTAATCCTCCAATAACAACTGTCGCTAATGGACGTTGTACTTCTGCACCTGCGCCATTGCTCAACGCCATGGGTAGAAACCCAAAGGAAGCAACCGAAGCAGTCATTAATACGGGGCGCAAACGACTTTTTGCACCACGTACCACAATGTAAACGATGTTGGTATTGCCCGATTTTCTCAGGCGGTTGAATTCGGCGATCAATACAATGCCATTGAGAACGGCGACGCCAAATAACGCAATAAAACCAACACCTGCACTGATGCTAAAAGGCATTCCGCGCAAGGCTAATAAAAAGACTCCTCCGATAATAGATAGGGGAATGGCCGTAAAAATCATCAAACATTCTTTGATGTCTTTAAAAGCAAAGAAAAGTAAAACAAAGATGAGTACTAAGGCTAATGGTACAGCAATTGCTAAGCGTTCTTTGGCTTCGTTTAAATTCTCAAACTGTCCACCATAGGTTATGCGGTAGCCTGTAGGCAACGTAATCTTCGCTTCTACTTTTTGCTGTAGTTCTTCCACAATACTTTGAACATCTCGCCCTTTTACATTGAACCCAACGAATATACGACGCTGTGCATTTTCACGTTGAATTTGGTTTGGCCCTTCTTTGATCTCCACAGTAGCTAGTTGATTCAACGGAACTTGAATGCCTGCGGGTGTTGGAATTAGAATGTTTCGGATCTGTTGGATGTCTTTTTTGTTTTTTTCCTCCATGCGAACCACCAAATCAAACCTATTTTCTCCTTCATAGACCACCCCTGCGCTTTGTCCTGCCAAAGATGTATTGACAATGCGGTTGATGTCTCCTATCGACAAATGATGACGAGCAATAGCCGTACGATCGTATTCAATCAGCAGTTGAGGCATTCCTGTGATGGGTTCCACATATAAGTTTACCGCACCAGGAATGGTGTTGATAATTTGTCCAATTTGGCTAGCTGTAGCGGCTAGCGTATCTAAGTTATCGCCAAATACTTTTACCACAACGTCTTGTCGTGCACCTGTCATCAATTCATTGAAACGCATTTGCACTGGAAATTGAAATCCAACAGTAATGCCGGGAACTTCCTCCAAGGCCTGTGTCATTTTTTCCGCTAACTCTGGGAATGTCGTAGCTGAAGTCCATTCTTTTTTGTCTTTTAAGATCACCATCATGTCACCTGCTTCCATAGGCATTGGATCAGTCGGCACTTCGCTATTTCCGATTTTAGTTACTACTTTTTCCACTTCCGGAAATTGCGTGATAAGGATGTGAACCGCTTTTTGGGTACTTTCAATCGTCGTTGTTAGGTTACTGCCGTTTAATACCTTGGTGTCCACCGCAAAATCCCCCTCTTCTAAGGAAGGAATGAACTCGCCTCCTAGTGTGGACAAGATGTATAGTGCACTGGCAAAAAGGAGGACAACAACAGTATAGATGGTCTTGGGGATCTCCAAAACTTTGACCAAAGCCTTTTGGTATATTTTTTCCAATTTCGCCATCAAACGATCGGAAAAATTGGGTGTATTATTCACTTTTCTACTTAGGATGAGCGCACTCATCATGGGAACATAGGTTAACGAGAGTAAAAAGGCGCCGAGCAAGGCAAAAGCAACTGTTTGTGCCATGGGCTTGAACATCTTTCCTTCAATACCTTGTAACGTTAGGATGGGAATGTAAACGATAAGAATAATTATCTGACCAAATACAGCGCTATTCATCATTTTAGAGGCAGATTGTACCACCGTTTGATTCATCTCTTCCTGTTTGAGCAAGACTTTCTCTTTGAATTTATTGTTGTGGCTGAATTGATGGAGTACGGCCTCTACAATAATGACAGCCCCATCGATAATTAACCCGAAGTCTAAGGCCCCTAGGCTCATTAAATTGCCACTAACGCCAAATAGATTCATCATGCAGATGGCAAATAGCATCGCTAAGGGAATAATAGAAGCAACCAAAAGTCCTGCGCGGAAATTACCCAAGAAAAGCACGAGTACAAGTACTACAATTAATGCTCCTTCCAACAGGTTGGTTTCAACAGTTCCAATGGCGTTGTTTACCATTTTTGTGCGATCGAGAAAGGGCTCAATTACCACACCTTTGGGCAAGGATTGCTGTATTTCTGCTACGCGATCTTTGACGTCTTGAATGACGTTATTGCTGTTTTCTCCTTTCAACATCAGGACAATTCCTCCTGCCACTTCCCCTTGATCATTATAGGTCATCGCACCATAGCGCGTTGCATGTCCGAGTTGAACCTTAGCGATGTCGCGTATCAGTACTGGAAATTCTTTGTCTTTCGTGGGAATAGCAATATTCTCAATGTCTTCAATACTGCCAATCAACCCCTCGGAGCGAATGTATAAAACAGTCGGGCCTTTCTCAATATAGGCACCCCCTGTGTTTTCGTTATTTTGATTCAATGCTTCAAATACAGCCGTAATAGTCAAACCAGCTGCATCTAAACGGTTGGGATCAATGGCTATTTCGTATTGTTTGAGCTTTCCACCAAAACTACTGACTTCAGCTACTCCTTTTACAGCAATTAACTGGCGTCGAACTATCCAGTCCTGAATGGATCTCAATTCGGTGAGATTATACTGTTGTTCATACCCCTTCTCTGGGCGTACAACATATTGATAAATCTCGCCTAATCCAGTAGAAATTGGACCTAGTTCTGGTTGACCTACTTCCTTAGGAATGTCGTTTTGCACTTGTTGTAAGCGTTCGCCCACTTGTTGTCGTGCCCAATATATATCGACGTCTTCTTCAAAAACAATCGTGATTAAAGACAAGCCAAAACGCGAAAAACTTCGTATGCTTTTCATACCTGGAATATTGCTGTTGGCTTGTTCAATAGGGAACGTAACTAATCGTTCTATATCCGTAGCCCCATAGTTTGGAGCTACTGTGATTATTTGTACTTGGTTATCTGTGATGTCCGGTACTGCATCGATGGGTAATTTCGTCATTTGAAATAGTCCAACACCGATGAGGCCTAGTACCATTAAGCCGATGATGAGCTTATTCTTTACAGAATACGCTATAATTTTGTTTAACATAAAGTAAGAGTTAATCTCAAAATCTACAGCATATAAGCCAATACATAAGCGATATAGCAAGTGTGTTTCTCTCTAAAAAGTGAACAATTTAGAGGAAAATAGTGCTATATTTTGTAGTATAGGGCTAAGTCTAGTTGCAGTAGCTATTGAGTTGATATATAAATACGATAGAACCGTTCAAACTATGAAGACATAGGTTGGACGATAAAAAAATCAATATGTACTAACAAAATTTCGGCGGTTGCCAAATAGAGGATAGGAAACTACTTTCAAAAACGGTATCGTGATCGCTTTCCACCGGGGTATTGTTTGTTGGAATTTTGACACGATCGATTTTAAGTATGGTTGGTGGGGGTGTTGCCACAAGATGAATAATAGGAGCGTGGGAAACAAAAGGCAGCTTCTCATCTGTTGGATCTCCATCTTCTTTGTGGTTATTGTCATAGTGGATTTGTAAAAACCCCCATATACTCAAATTGGGATTTGCCCCTTTGTGCTCAACATAATGCTCAACAAGCAATGGAAACTTCAACAGCTGACCAAATTCAGTTGTTGAAATAAGAAACGCAAACATAAAAAACAGGGCTAGTTTTCTTTTCACGACGCTTGTTTAGTGTGTATTAGTTGATACAAAATTAAGTATTCTTTTCCGTATAGGTGTGCGCAAGATACTAATTTGTTTATAATCCAAATAACTACTACCACAATTCTAATGAAAATTTAATGTTTGTATAACACAAAAAAAGCAGAACTCAAGGTTCTGCTTTTCAGTATATTAAACGGTTTTCTTACATTTCTGATGCTGCCGCTACCGCAATTGCAGTGCCTAATACCCCCAGTACAACGAACATGATAATGAGTCCAATTAAAGAAATCACTAAACCTGCAATGGCAAATCCACGTGGTTTTTTAAATACGCCAATGATGGATAAGATTAATCCCAATAACCAACACAGCCAACCCACTATGGGCACTAATGAGATTACGATAGCGACAATAGACAAGATAAACCCTGTTAGTCCTATATTGTTTTTCTCTGCGTTTGCCTGTAGCGGTGGTGGAAAATTTTGATAGCCTGGATTGGCTGGAGGGGTAACGACTTCTTTTTGTTGAACGGGTGTAGATGCTACGCGTTGCTCTTGATTTTCTTCTTGATGATTTGTATCCATAGTAAGGTGTTTTAACTCAAATTTACGTTAATTTATTAAATATTCGTAAATAAAAGTTGTTTTTTATACAGATCAAGTTAATATGTGTTGAGTAGTAGCCAAAATAAAGCAAAAAAAAACTGGCTGAAAGCCAGTTTTGTCGTTATTGTAATGCATTCCATCCTTTTGCTTTGATTGGAATTTTAGTATTGTCCCTTGTGATGAGGTGGATTCCTTCACTTGCTGGTGTCATATGACCGATCACGGTTAAGTTTGGATTTCCTTTAATTTTGTCATAATCCTCCATTTTGATGGTGAACAACAATTCATAGTCTTCTCCACCGTTAATGGCAATGGTCGTTGCGTCTATATTGAATTCTTCACATGTATTGATGAACTGAGGATCTAGCGGCAATTTGTCTTCAAACAGGTTACAGCCAACTTTTGATTGGGTACACAGGTGCATAATTTCTGAGGAAAGGCCATCAGATACGTCAATCATACTCGTTGGTTGAACTTCTAGCTCCGCCAAAAGCTGTTTGATGTCTGTGCGAGCTTCTGGTTTTAGTTGTCTTTCGATGATGTAGTCATAGGTAGACAAGTCGGGTTGGTTATTTGGATTTACCAGGTATACTTGTTTTTCTCTCTCCAATACTTGTAATCCCATATAAGCGCCTCCAATGTCTCCAGTGAGCACTACTAGGTCGTTGTCTTGGGCTTGATCTCTATAGACAAGTTCTTCTGCTTTGGCTTGACCGACAGCAGTTACGCTGATGATCAATCCTTTTTGAGAAGAAGTAGTGTCACCGCCAATTAGATCTACTTTATAATAATTACAAGCCAGTGCAATCCCTTCGTATAGCTCTTCTAAAGCCTCTAAGGGAAAGCGATTAGAAACGGCGATGGAAACGGTTACCTGAGTGGGAATGGCATTCATAGCACAGATATCTGATAGATTGACTACAATGGCTTTATACCCCAAGTGTTTTAACGGAGCATAAGCCAAATCAAAATGTACACCTTCAATGAGTAAATCGGTTGATACAACCACTTTATCTGCTGCAAAGTCAAGTACAGCAGCGTCGTCTCCAATTCCCTTTAATGTAGAAGGTTGTGTGATAGAGAAGTCTTTCGTTAAATGCTGAATTAAACCAAATTCACCCAATTGCTCTAAATCTGTTTTGCTTTGATTTTTATTTTCAATCATATTGTGTTTTCCTTTTGAAGGACAAAGTTACTAAAAATTCAATGGTGAACTCTCGAATTGTTTGCTTGTTCACAGGGTAAAAAAAAACAGCCTTTATAGAGTAATAAAGGCTGTTTTGCTGAGGGTATGCTATTTTTTATTCTACATACTCTTCGTCTTCTTCTCCTTGATATTTTTTAAACAAGTAGTTAAAGTGCGTAAAGTATGAATTAAAATCGTTTTTATATTCATTGACAAAATTAGTTTGCTTGTCTTCTGTATCAACAATTTCAACCAAGTGTCTCCAGATATTTAATTCTGAAAGAATTTCATAGGCATTGTAATTTTGCTCTTCTAACGAAAGGTTTTTGTAGTAAAACAATTTCTCGTTTGATTTTTGCGCTAGTTCTTTGGCATATTTTTGCGCCAAAGCCGTTTCACCTATTTTGTAGTAGCATTCTACAAATGGGATAACCATTTGATAGTAGCCAAAGTACTTAATAGGCATATTAATCATCGCAATATCCAGGATTTCTTTTGCTTTATCGTTTTTGCCTTCCTCAATTAACTGTTCTGCTAGGCGGCTCAAATTAACGCGATAATTCAATGAATTTCTGCGCGTTTGTGGATCGTGATAGATTTTATCACTACCCATATTCCCCCAGTACCATGATTTTACCGTTTTGTACATGCGTTCTGAATCAATCATACCCAAGTCAAGTGGATGTGCATTTTTTCCTTCAGATTTAATTGGAACTAATTTATAGATCAAACCTTGTAGTTGCAAGTAATCTTTCATCCAAGCAAAATCGTCATTGTTGAAACTACCTCCAGAGAAATAAACTGGACGTTCCCAGTTATTGTTGGCAATAATGTCTAACATGATTAAGCGATGTTTGTAAATCGCTTGATCTGTAATGTCAATTTCTACATGAGGAACTACCTGATCCATGAGGTAAGGCGATACAATATTGTTTTTCGCGATAATTTCGCGGTCCACAGGTAGGTATGCTTTGTCTGTTGGGAACAAGTATAGGGTTGTTCCTGCTTCGGTTAGTTTTTTCGTTCGTTGATCATCTGTTCGCACGACATCTAACAAAAAGGATAGATCGTATCGTTCTTCTGAAGTAGGGTTAATTACGGTAATATCTCGCTTATTCCCTACATATTGATCGTGTGTAAATTTAATTGGAAGCGGTTCAGAATCGTAAGCCTTTGCTTTCATTTGGTCGATATACCAGTCTTGGGTCAGTAAACTCGTACATACCACGCGTACGTCTGTTCGATAGCCTTCAATCTCTTGAAGGTACCACAGCGGGAAGGTATCATTGTCTCCAATGGTAAAAATAATAGCATTTGGATCACATGAATCTAAGTAAGCACGTGCATTAGCTAATGCAGTATAGCGATTTGAACGATCGTGATCATTCCAATTTTGTTGTGCCAATAGGACAGGTGCCGCTAAAGTACATACAGATAATACTAGGGCATTGGCTAGTTTTGGGTTGAGGTATTTGCTCAATCCTTCATAGATAGAGTACACGCCAAATCCAAGCCACATGGCAAAAATATAGAAGGAAGGTACAACGGCATAGTCGCGTTCTCGCGGTTCAAATGGACGTTCGTTTAAGAATACTTTTAACGCTAAACTCGTGAATAAGAAGAGGACTAAAAGCACCCAGAACATTTTTGGATCCTTGCGGTAATTGAATACAATTCCAATAACACCTAAAATAAAAGGCAAGAAGAAATACGTATTTCTTCCTTTGTTTTCTAACACATCTGTAGGAAGGTTATCTTGAGAACCCAAGCGAATTTCGTCTAAAAATTTAATGCCGCTCAACCAGTTTCCGTGTTCTAAATCACCCTGACCTTGTATGTCGTCCTGGCGACCTACGAAGTTCCACATCAAATATCTCCAATACATATACCCAAATTGGTAGGTAAACATAAACGACATATTATCTGAAAAAGTAGGCACTTCAATATCTAAAGCTTGGCCGTATTTGCTCAAGTAATTGTCTAATTCTTCTATACCAAACTCACCACTTGCCAGTTTTTGTTTTACTGCTCGCTCCATATATACCAAGTTTTCATTATTGGTATACCCTTGTGCTAAGTTGAAATTCAGCGGTTTGGAATAACGCATATAGTTAATGCGGTGGTTTTTATCAGTACTCCACATGCGCGGTAAAAAGCCTTTGTGTCTCTCATCAAAGTTTTGTCCTGCATTTTTCCATTCGTTAACTACAACGTATTTTCCTGTTTTGTAGTCTCTTTCATAGTTGGGTTGCTGATCTTTATAGGGGTTGTTCGCATCTAAGCCTACATAAGCTTTTGTAAAGTATGAATCGTAATAGATGCTCTCATCTCCGTATTGTTCTCTTTGGTAATAAGCCAATAACTCAGCTGCATCTGAAGGTCTGTTTTCATTAATGGTTACGTTGGCATTGGCGCGAATAGGCAACATCATCCAAGCACTTAATCCCACACAAACGAAAACTAAGGTGAGAATGAGCGTATTGGCTTTGGTGTGTCCTTTTTTACGCGTATAGCGCAGCCCAAATACTGTAGCGCCGATTAATAGTAAAAAAGCGAGGATGGTTCCGCTATTAAAAGGAAGTCCAAGTGTATTAACGGCAAATATTTCAGTTTTTCCAAAGAAAGCTAAAAGCTTAGGGAAGAAAAAGGCAAATAAGAAAAACAAGGCGGCAACAGCTGCAATGTTACCAATGATAAAGTTCTTAATGGTTACCTTTTCATATTTTTTAAAGTAGTACAGCAAACAAATGGAAGGAATGGACAGAAGGGCCATCAAATGGACACCAAAAGAACATCCTGCAACTAGGCCAATGAGAAGTAACCAACGATTCCCTCTAGGTTGATCCAAGTCATCCACCCATCTCAATCCTAAATAAAGAAGGAGGGATGTTAAGAACATTGCAGAAGCATAAACCTCTGATTCTACAGCGTTAAACCAAAAACTGTCAGTAAAACTAAAGGCTAACGATCCAATTGCAGCGCTACCTAGAACGGCAATTGCATTAGAGGTATTCCATTCAGACGTTTTTCTAACCATTTTCTTTAAGATATTGGTCATTGACCAAAACATAAAGAGGATTGTAAATGCACTTGAAAAAACGGCTACCATATTCACTGCTAGGGCAATGTGTTCTTTCGAAATAGCAAATAGCGAAAACAAAGCGCCTAACATTTGGTAAAATGGAGCCCCTGGAGGGTGACCTACTTCGAGTTTCGCTGAAGTTGCAATGTATTCTCCTGGATCCCAGAAACTAACAGTAGGTTCTACGGTTAAAGTATAAGTGATTAACGCAACGAGGAAGCATAGCCATCCACCGATTATATTCCACTTTTTGTAGTTGAATGTTAACATATAAGAATATTCTAGGTATTTTTAATCATTATATACAAAGAAAGTCTTTTTTTATTAGATACGTATCACATTAAAAAAAAATAATTTTGCATTTTGTTTTTGGATAATATAAAAAAAGTGTTACTTTTGCCTCCGCAATGCAGAAGTAGTTACTACTTTTGAACGCAAAGTGGTACTGGCCTATGGTGTAATGGTAACACAGCTGATTTTGGTTCAGTCGTTCTAGGTTCGAGTCCTAGTAGGCCAACAAGAGCTCCTTGAATTTCAAGGAGCTTTTTTTTTCGAAATAAATGACGAATATTACCTGTAGAGAGCAATAGGGGATCAAGCGAGTAAAAATAAATATGTTAAAATTTACCTTGTTTTCAATTGATTATTAATGGGTTGTATTAGGGGGCGGTTTTTGGAGGTTATTATTCTTGTCAAAATCTTTGGTAAGTATAGAAATAATGCTACTTTTGCATCCGCATTACAGAAGTAAATTACTTTTGAACGCAAAGTGGTACTGGCCTATGGTGTAATGGTAACACAGCTGATTTTGGTTCAGTCGTTCTAGGTTCGAGTCCTAGTAGGCCAACAAGAGCTCCTTGAATTTCAAGGAGCTTTTTTTATGACCTTGTGTGTAAATAAAAAAGGTTGGAATCTCACTTCCAACCTTTTTTTCTTATCCTTTAAAATTTGGTTTTCTCTTTTCTAAGAAGGCCGTAGTTCCTTCTGTGAAATCTGTGGTATTGAAACACTCACCAAAGTGTTTAATTTCTTCGTGATAGCCATTTGTGCCGTCTTTGAAGTTCGCATTGACAGATTTTATGGCTTTGGAAATTGCGGTGATTGAGTTGTTAGAGATTTTTTGGGCAATCCCTTTAGTGAAGGCTAATAGCTCCGCTTGCTCTACCACGTGGTTTACTAAACCGTATTCCAATGCTTTTGCCGCATTGATCATCTCCGCTGTCATGATAAGTTCCATTGCGCGTCCTTTGCCTATTAATTGAGGCAAACGCTGGGTTCCTCCATAGCCCGGAATTAACCCTAGGGTTACTTCAGGTAATCCCATTTTAGCATTCGTAGAAGCTACTCTAAAATGACAAGCCATCGCTAATTCTAATCCACCTCCTAAGGCAAATCCGTTGATAGCAGCAATGATGGGTTTTGAATAGTTTTGAGCGTAATCAAATAGCAATTCTTGTCCTTTGGCTGCTAATTGCGAGCCTTCACTTACATTGAAGCTAGAAAATTCTTTAATATCAGCCCCTGCAACAAAAGCTTTTTCACCACTTCCTGTGATGATGACTACGCGTACACTTTTGTCTTCCTCAAGTTGAAGCAAAGCGCGGTGTAATTCCTCAATAGTGGGTTTGTTTAATGCATTTAACTTTGTAGGTCTGTTAATCGTTATGACCGATATATGGTCATCCGTTTCAATTAAAATATTTTCATATTCCATAATTCTCAAATTTTATTTGGTCAGTGGCAAAGTTACAGTAAAAGTAGTTCCCTTACCAGCTTCTGTTTCAAAGGTAATGGTTCCTTTATAATTTTCTACAATATTTTTTATAATCCCCAGACCAAGTCCCATTCCGCTTGATTTGGTGGTAAACTTCGGTTCAAAGATCCTCGTCTTGTCTGCTATGGAAACTCCCGTTCCATTGTCCGTGACCGAAATGATGATGTTTTCGCCATCTTGATACGCTTTAACGCGAACTATCGGACTCGGATTGCTATCAGGAATGGCCTGAATCGCATTTTTTACTAAGTTAGTAATAATACGGATAAGTTGTGTCTGATCAATTAGAGCGATAATTTCATCTTCTTCGTGTTCGAAATAAATAAAATCCTCTGTAAATATATCCAAAGAAATGCGAATGGTTTTAATTATATCTAAGGTTTCATTTTGCTGAGCCGGCATGGATGCAAAACTTGAGAAAGCCGTTGCCACGGAGGACATGGTATCGATTTGTCCAATGAGTACGGCAGAATAGTCCTTGAGTTTACTGCTAATGTCAGGGTCGGTAGGGTCGAATTTTCGCTCAAAGCTCTGAACGGTTAATCGCATGGGGGTAAGGGGATTTTTAATTTCGTGAGCCACTTGTTTGGCCATTTCTCGCCAAGCTTGCTCGCGTTCGTTTTGCGCTAACTGCTGATACGTCTCGTCCAATTTCTCAACCATATCATTATACGCATTGATCAAATTCGAAATCTCCTTACTCGTCGAAATATCTTCAATCTTTTCATTTTTCTGTCCGAGTTTTGTGCGTGTCATTTTAACGCTTAACTTGTTTAAACTCTGGGTGATGTAGTTGGATAAAAAGTATGATATGACAATGGACATGATGAGCATAATGATGTAAACCTGTCCGAATTTCGACATAAAATTGTGTACTTCGTTCTCGTAAAATTCGGTTTCTTCCGCATAGGGGATTTTGACAATGCCCAGCGGTTTAAATTTTTGATCCTTGACATAGCGATACGACGTTCGAATTCGCACATCATCTATTTCCTCTGCATCGACAAAGCGCTTGTGGGGGGAGGATTTTATCGTTTTTAAGATGATAAGGGGTACATTGGGCTGTATGCTATCAACGGAAAAAGTCCCCTTAGAGGACAGTAGTAATTTTCCGTCTAGATCGTGTATATATAGTTCTGTATTGTGTATGGAGGCTAGCTCGTGTATCTTATCCTTAAAAATGAGCGGTAAGTTCTCCGTGCTCAAGGGGTAAGAGGTTGTCGTTAAAATATAATTGATGTTTTCTGTGATTGAGCTTTCTTTTCGCTCGAGTCGATACTGATGGTACGTACGTGCTTCTTCCTTAAATTGATACACGGAAACGGCAGAGATCAATATGGAAGATATGATGCTTAAAAAGATTAACGAGAAAAATATTCTATTTTGTAGAGAGAAACTTTTGATAAAAAACTTGTCTTTCATTCATTCATATTGCGTTGACGTCTTCCTTTGTAAAGCTTAATACCTAGCATTAACAATATAGCCAAAGCAATTAATCCGACTACACCGAATATCCAGTTGAAAGCATTCTTTAAAAATACTAAAAAAACAACAGAAAATAAAATAATTGTTGCTCCTTCATTCCATAGTCGAAAGAAGGAAGATGTTTTCGTTAAAGTATTGCGATTGATTTGTTTGACAAACTGATGACACTTTAGGTGATAAGCAATTAAAAGTATGACGAACAGCAATTTTACGTGCATCCAGGGTTGTTGTAGCAGAAGGGGATTTAGCACAAAAAGGGAAATTCCAAAAACCAGCGTTAGAACAGCAGCAGGCCAGGTGATGATGTTCCAAAGGCGATTGGTCATCAGGCGGTATTGTTTTTTGAGAATATCCTGTTCCAACTGTGGTTTTTCATTCGCCTCTACGTAATATACAAAGAGGCGAACAATGTAGAATAAGCCTGCAAACCAACAGACAACAAATATAACGTGTAGTGCTTTTAAATATAGATAGGCCATAGCGTTGTATTAATTAGTTTGTTGCCATGTTGTTATCCAAGACGCTAAGGCATCAATAAAAGCGTCGCTGTCGTTGAGGCACGGAATGGTTTTGAAGGAAGTTCCTCCGTGGTGTAAGAACTCATCGTGTGCTTCCATTCCAATTTCTTCCAACGTTTCCAAACAATCTGCAACGAAGGCAGGGGTAACCACAGCTAAGTGTTTTACGCCATTTTCCGCAAGTTGATTTACGGTTTTATCCGTTGGAGGTTGTAGCCATTTATCTGGGCCTAGACGCGATTGAAACGTATTGGTGTACTTTCCTTCTGGTATATTTAATTTTTCAACTACCTGTTTTGTCGTTTCTAAGCATTGATGTCTGTAGCAGTGCTGGTGTGCGACAGAAGGGGTGTTACAACAAGAACCGTCGATCTTACAATGCGACTTGGTTCGGTCTGATTTGTATATATGTCGTTCAGGTACGCCGTGATAGGAAAAGAGCAGGTGGTCCCATTCATTTTGTTCTAGATGCGTTTGAATCGACGCAGCCAAGGCATCAACATATTCCTGTTTGTTGTAAAAAGCAGGCATACTGGTTATTTTCATTTGTGGGAAGTGCTTCTTGCGCAATTCCTCCGCCAAAACCTCAATCGTTTCAGTTGTAGCCATGGCAAATTGGGGATAAAGCGGAATCATAAAAACATCCGTTACTCCTTTGTCTTTCAGCTCTTGTAGGCCCGTTTTAATCGATGGCTCTCCATAGCGCATCGCTAGTGCAATGGGCAAGTCGATTTTTTGTTGTAGTTTTTTTTGTTGGCGTTGCGATATGACGATTAATGGCGATCCTTCAGGCCACCATACTTTTTGATACGCTTCAGCCGATTTTTTTGGTCTCGTGTTTAAAATGATTCCCTTTACCAAGAACGCTCTGAGTAAATAGGGCATATCAATGACTCTTTTGTCCATTAAAAATTCATCCAAATAAGGCTTGACATCCTCAGGGGTTGGAGATTTCGGCGATCCTAAATTGACAAGTAATATCCCTTTCATTATTGATTGTTTGAATTAATTGACATTAAATATTTTTTCGGCGTGATGCCGTATTTCTTTTTAAATGCTGAAATAAAGTGACTCGCTGAGCTGTAGCCAATCTTTAATCCCACCTCATTTACATTGTAATTGCCTTCGTCTAACAATTTGCGCGCGTAATCCATTTTGTAATCAAATAGAAAGCTAAAAACAGAATCGCCGTAAATTTGTTTGAACCCAATCTTTAATTTTTTGATGTTTAAACCAATAAGGTCAGCTAATTCTTGCAATGTCGGTGGTTCCGTCATTTGCTGAATCATAATGTCTTTGGCTTTTTTGATCTTAATCACATCCTCTTCGTCGGATAGGAAAGGACAATTATCGATGTTTTGCTCCTCATTATAGTTAAATACAAGGCTTAATAATTCGTAGGTCTTTCCTTTGTAAAATAAGTTTTTTACCGATGGATGCATTGATGCATTGAGCATTTGCGTCAGAACAATCGCAATGGCCGGGGTGATCTTTTCTTCTGTATAATATTTTTTTTCCTTGTTCTCCTCTGTCAAAAAACCAATAAACTCCGCCTCAGATGAAAAGAGGGAGTGAAATTTTTTGATGGGAATCATCAGGCATATAATGGCCGATTGACTCTTTATCTCAAGGTGAATGGGAAGTTGTTTTTGAGGATTGTATAAAAGTAAGGATTTCTCCTCTGGCAACTCTAATGTATAGGCTCCTTGATTGTAAATAAACTGACCTGATCCTCTTAAACAAAAATAAAATTGGATGATATCCGTGCCGATTTCCTTGTGAAAACTTAAGGGGTGCGGACTGTTGTTGTCTAGTTTAAAGACAGAAAATTCCGGATCGATATTAATTTCTTCTATGGGACTCATAGCGTTATTTTTTTGAAATGCAAGAAAACGAAAAGTTGTATTTTTTATTTAGAATGATTCTATATAAAGCCGTTCGTAACCCTTGCTATTTCTGCAAATGTACTGTATTATAATGAAATATTGCTAATTGTTTTTCTTTTTCTTTTAGCGTTATTAATAGTCCTTCTAGCGTTACTTTTATCGAATCATTAGCGTTAAATTTGCTTACTTTTGAAATTGAAATGGGTATGGAAAAAATAGATAAGGTCAAATCAACTACTTTTTATGCAGTAGGGTTAAGCTATAAAAAAGCGGATGCCGAGATGAGGGGAAAGTTTAGTTTGAGTGAGACGGCCAAAGAAAATCTATTACGTCAAGCGAAAGAAGAAGGGATTGATAGTTTACTGGTAATTTCTACGTGTAATCGAACGGAGATTTACGGGTTTGCTCAACATCCTTTTGAACTTATTAAATTGTTATGCGATAATAGTAAGGGTACTGTTGACGATTTTCAACGCGTTGCTTATGTGTGTAAAAACAACGAAGCAATACGTCACTTATTTCGAGTAGGAACGGGATTGGATAGCCAAATTCTCGGTGATTTTGAAATTATTAGCCAAATTAAAAATGGTTTTATTCTAGCAAAACAGCAAGGACTGACGACCAATTACTTCGAACGCTTGGTCAATGCGGTGATTCAAGCTAGCAAACGCATTAAAAATGAAACAGAATTAAGCTCAGGGGCTACTTCAGTGTCTTTTGCTGCCGTTCAATACATTATGGATCAGGTAGCAGATATTTCTGCTAAAAATATTTTGTTATTTGGAACAGGGAAAATTGGACGAAACACCTGTGAGAACCTGGTCAAACACACCCATAACGATCATATTGTTCTAATTAATAGAACTAAAGAACGCGCAGTAGAGGTTGCGGGTAAGTTTAATCTACTTGTAAAAGATTACGCCAATCTCCAAACAGAGGTCTGCAAAGCCGATGTTTTGGTGGTGGCTACAGGCGCTCAACAGCCAACCATAGACTTGCCCATGTTGCAATTGGATAAACCCTTGACGATTTTGGATTTGTCAATACCCAAAAATGTAGATCCCGCTGTGGCTAATCATCCTATGGTAGAATTGATTCACATGGATGACCTGTCTAAAATGACGGATAAGACGATCGAAAGACGCAAAGAATTTATTCCGCAAGCGGAAGAAATTATTGATGAAGTGATGTCGGAATTTGTCGCTTGGACAAAAATGAGAAAATTCGCGCCGACAATTCACGCCTTAAAAACACGTTTAGAGCAAATAAAAGATGGAGAAATAGACTACCATCGAAAAAAATATGAGAACTTTGATAGTGAACAAGCTGAAGTACTGACAATGCGTATTATTCAGAAGATCACCACCCACTTTGCCAATCACCTACGACATGAGGAAACCGTTGTAGATGAGAGCATTGAATGGATAGAAAAAGTTTTTCAATTAGATAGTAGACAAAATGGATAGAGTTATTCGTATCGGTACACGCGATAGCGAGCTTGCAATGTGGCAAGCAACAACAGTGGAGAAGGCTTTACAAGCTTTAGGATATAAAACGGAATTGGTTCCAGTGAAATCCGAAGGGGATTTGGTTTTAGACAAGCCTTTATATGAAATGGGAATCACGGGTATTTTTACCAAAACGTTGGATGTAGCCATGATCAACAAAAAAGTTGATATTGCTGTTCACTCCATGAAAGATGTACCAACCGCTTTACCACAAGGTATTGTACAGGCAGCAGTATTGCCAAGAGCGAATACGGTTGATATTTTATTGCACAAAGGAGATACCTCCTTTTTAGACCCTGATAAAACAGCTATCGTTGCAACGGGAAGTTTGAGAAGAAAAGCCCAATGGCTCAACCGATTTCCCAAACATAACCTAGTGGATTTAAGAGGAAATGTCAATACTAGAATGCAAAAATTGGCGGACAATGCCGATTGGAGTGGAGCGATTTTTGCCTCAGCAGGTCTTGATCGCATCAAGAAAAAACCAAAGGGATTTGTCAATTTAGACTGGATGATTCCTGCGCCTGCACAAGGAGCAATGGTGGTTGTGGCTATGGCTGAAGACTCTTTCGCCTTAGACGCTTTACGTCAATTAAACGATTATGAGGCAGAGATGACGACACATATTGAGCGTCAGTTCTTGCGCACTTTAGAAGGAGGATGCACGGCGCCAATCGGAGCAATTGCTACCTATAATCAAAAAGAAGAAAATATCGACTTTACAGGCGTGCTACTGTCTTTGGACGGAAAAGAAAAATTCGAAATTAAAAAGACAGTACCCATCCAAGAGTGGAAAAAATTAGGCTTCTATGCAGCACAAGAATTATTGGCTGATGGAGGACAAGCGTTGATGGAAAAATTACGTCAAGAATTAAAACGATAACAATATGCCAACGGTTTTATCAACGCGAATCTTGAGCGATGCGCATCGTCAACTCCTCAACACATCTGTTGTCCGATGGATGGAAAAGGACTTTATCGCGATACAGCCGCAAGAGTTCACCGTAGATACCGTTCGTGATCTGGTGGTGTTTACCAGTCAAAATGCCGTTAAAAGCGTATTGAATAACCCCCATGCACAGCGGTTAAAGACAAGACCAGCTATTTGTGTTGGGGTAAAAACAAAAGCGCTTTTAGAAGAACACGGCTGGGAAGTGAAAGCATGGACCCATTATGCCAAAGAGTTAACCGCAGTAATTGAACGCGATTTCTTTAACTGTAGTTTTTCTTTTTGCTGTGGAAATATCCGACGCGAAACACTGCCAACCTTTTTTAAAAAACACAACCTCGTTTTTGATGAGTATGAGGCGTATCAAACCGTGAAACAACCCCATGCACTTCAAAACAAAGTCGATGGCATCTGTTTTTACAGCCCATCGGCAATTGAAAGTTTTTTGCAAAACAATCAAATCACAACTGAAGTTTGCTTTTGTATAGGCGATACAACAGCAGATGCACTCAACGGAATTACACAGCAAATAGTCGTAGCAAGTCAACCGACCATCGAAGCTACCCTACTTGCTTGTTTAGCATATTATAAATAGTGTCAGCTAAAATTGACGTACTTAAATGGTTTAGAAATGATTAAAAATGATTTATTCTTAAGAGCTTTAAAAGGAGAAACGGTGGAAAGACCACCCGTTTGGATGATGCGTCAAGCAGGTAGATACCTACCCGAATTCCGTGCTTTACGAGATAAATACGATTTTTTTACCCGTTGTAGAATGCCTGAAATTGCAGCTGAAATTACGGTACAACCGATTCGTATTGTAAAACCAGATGCCGCTATTCTATTTTCTGATATTTTAGTTGTACCACAGGCGATGAATATCGATGTGGAAATGAGACCTGGTGTAGGGCCATGGGTGCCTAATCCCATTCGATCTGCCAAGGATGTCGAACAAGTGATCGTACCCAATATAGAGGAAACACTCGGCTATGTGATGGATGCCATTAAAGTGACCAAAGAAATGTTGAATGATGAGGTGCCCCTTATCGGGTTTGCTGGTTCGCCATGGACGATCTTCTGTTATGCCGTTGAAGGAAAAGGATCAAAGAGCTTTGATTTAGCCAAAGGCTTCTGTTTCTCCGATCCAGTTGCTGCACATACCTTACTTCAAAAAATCACGGATACTACGATCTTATACTTAAAAGAAAAAGTAAAAGCAGGGGTAAATGCCGTGCAGATTTTTGATTCTTGGGGGGGGATGTTATCGCCAGTAGATTACCAAGAGTTCTCGTGGAAATACATCAATCAAATCGTTGAGGCCTTAGCCGAAATTACACCTGTCATTGTGTTTGGAAAAGGGTGTTGGTTTGCCTTGCCTGAAATGGCACAGTCTAAAGCCTCTGCTTTAGGGGTAGATTGGACCTGTAGCCCTAAAAATGCGCGTTTATTTACAGGTGGCGACATTACCCTACAAGGAAATTTTGACCCAAGTCGATTGATGTCACCGATTCCAACCATCAAAAAAATGGTGCACGAAATGATTGACGCTTTCGGAAAAGACAAGTATATCGTGAACCTAGGACATGGTATTTTACCGCATATTCCTGTGGATCACGCCAAAGCTTTTATCGAAGCAGTAAAAGAATACGAACAAAAATAAAAGAATTACGCAAAAAGGTTTACGGATACAGCGTAAACTTTTTTGCCTTTTATACCCAAATTTATGCTGAATAAAGGAGTAAAAAGCGAAGAAGATAGAAGAATCGAGTCGATTGTTGTGAAGCTTTCGTCCATTGGATTTGTTCCCGATGATCTAAAAGTAAAAGAAGAAATTGACGCAGAATTAGCAAAAATAGGCTTGACCTTTGCGATTTTGCTAGAGATGGAGGCTACTGCCTTGAATCAACAATTGCTGCAGTTTAATTTTGGCTGGGATCGCATGGAACAGTTTGCCGATGTAATGGCACAATGGGCTAAAAAAGAAGAGCGCTTTAAAGCAAAAGCCAAAAGCCTCTATTCTTTTATTCAAAATGAAAGTAAGGCTTTTTCCTTTGAGATTATGGCAAAAATAGGACAACTTTAATTGAAAGTAACTAAGTCATTGGGCTTATACAACATATGAAAGAACAGTTTTATCACTATATACAGCAACTCCAAGATCAAATTACCGCTCGTTTAGAAGAAGTCGATGGGGAAGCTAAATTTCAACAAGACCTTTGGGAACGCCCCGAAGGAGGAGGAGGAAGAACAAGAGTAATTGAAAATGGACGTGTTTTTGAAAAAGGAGGCGTTAATATTTCTGCCGTTCACGGATCATTACCCAAATCAATGCAGCAGTATTTCAACGTAGGTGATGTTGATTTTTATGCTTGTGGATTGAGTTTGGTTATCCATCCCAAAAATCCAATGGTGCCGACGGTACACGCGAATTGGCGCTATTTTGAAATGTACGACAAACAAGGTAATGTCGTGCGTTCCTGGTTTGGTGGAGGACAAGATTTAACGCCCTACTATTTGTTTGAAGAAGATGCTATTCATTTTCATCAAATCTGTAAAACCGCTTGTGATCAGCACGATCTTGCTTTTTATCCACAGTATAAAAAGCAATGCGATGCATACTTCTGGAATGCACACCGCAATGAAGCTCGTGGTATTGGTGGATTGTTCTTTGATCGATTAGAAGAAACAACAGAAAAATCGTCCCAACAGTGGTATGATTTTGTTACTTCAGTAGGTGATAGCTTCTTGGAAGCCTATGTCCCTATTGTAGAAAGAAGAAAAAACCTAGCGTATACCGCAGAGCAGCGCACTTGGCAAGAAATCAGAAGAGGTCGTTATGTAGAATTTAATTTAGTACACGATAAAGGAACCTTGTTCGGTTTGAAAACAAATGGACGTATCGAATCCATCTTGATGAGTTTGCCACCCCACGTACAATGGGTGTATGATTATCAACCCGAAGCAGAAAGTGATGAAGCTAAGCTGTTAGACGTATTAGCTCATCCAACCGATTGGTTAACCGTAAATTGTACACCGTAAACCCTAAATAAAATAGTATGTTTCCATTACAAAGAGGTAGAAGATTAAGAACAAGTGAGTCTATTCGCAGTCTCGTAAGAGAGACGATTGTGACTCCACAAGATTTTATGTTTCCCATGTTTATTGCAGAGGGAATAAATGTTGAAGAACCTATTTTATCCATGCCAGGGATTTATAGGCGATCTGTCGATTTAACCGTTAAAGAGGTTAAACAACTATACGCTTTGGGTATTCGCGCAGTGAATATCTACGTAAAGGTAAGTGATCACCTAAAAGACAATGCAGGAACGGAGGCTTGGAACGCCAATGGATTGATGCAAACAGCTATTAAAGCTATTAAAGACGCTTGCCCAGAAATGATTGTCATGCCCGATGTGGCTTTAGATCCTTATTCGATTTATGGGCATGATGGTATTATTGAAAATGGAAAAGTAATCAATGATGCAACGGTAGATGCCTTGACGCGTATGAGCGTATCTCATGCGGAGGCTGGTGCTGATTTCGTTGCTCCTAGTGATATGATGGATGGTCGTGTGTTGCGCATGCGTGAAGCCTTAGATCAATCAGGTTATACAGATGTGGGCATTATGAGCTATTCAGCTAAGTATGCTTCCGCTTTTTACGGCCCTTTTAGAGATGCTTTGGACAGTGCACCAAGAGCGGATGTCAAAATACCAACGGATAAAAAAACCTATCAGATGGATTATGCCAACCGTTTAGAAGCCATCAAAGAGGCACTGTATGATGTAGAAGAAGGAGCGGATATTGTCATGGTAAAACCAGGAATTGCCTATCTTGATATCGTAAGAGAGGTAAAAGACGCGGTCAACGTACCTGTTTCTGTGTATCATGTATCTGGTGAGTATGCGATGGTCAAAGCTGCAGCTGAAAAAGGCTGGTTGGACCACGATTTAGTGATGATGGAGCAATTGACCTGTATTAAACGCGCCGGGGCGAGTATCATCTCAACCTATTTTGCAAAAGAAGCAGCGATCTTGCTGAACAAATAATACATGAAGCTCAGCCTAACGCTGAGCTTTTTTGTTTTCGCCTACTCATACAAGGCAATACAGCACATCAGTAGCGAATATTGCAGCCTGCTATGTCGTTTTTTTACATGAAAAGGAGTGATTTGTGAAAGAGTGGACCCAAATTGTTTTTGTACATTTGATACAACAAAAAAATAAACAACACTATGCGCAATACACTCATTAAAACAATTCCTTTTTTAGTTGCCCTCCTTGTATTTTCCTGTGGAAAAAAAGAAGAAAAACAAGCTATGCCTGAAGCAGTATATGAATCAGAACGCGGTGGAGCAACCGAAATGACCCAAGCAGAAAAAATTGCACTTGGAAAGAAAATATTCGAAGGAAAAGGAACCTGTGCTTCTTGTCACTTAGCTGATAAAAAAGTCATCGGACCGAGTATTAGAGAAATTGTTCAAATTTACGATAAACACGATGTCAGTCTGATCTCGTTCTTAAAAGGACAAGAAGAAGCTATCGTTGATCCGGCTCAGTTTATTATTATGCAAGCCAATTTAGAAATCACCAAAAAAATGAGTGATACTGAATTAGAGGCTTTGGAAGCCTATATGCGCAGCATGTAATTCATCCTAATTTACAAGTTAATGTCATCTAAAATAAAAAGCTTGAGTGTTGATTCGTCACTCAAGCTTTTTTGTTGTTATAAATTCTTTTTAATTTGGTCGATTTTAATGCCTCGATTCGACGAATATACCACCTTATTGTTCTTTTTGATCAGGATATAAGGAACCGTTTTTGATTTTACATTGTAATTGGGAATCAAGTGGGAAATTAGATCCGCTGAAGTAAACAACTCCCAAGGAGTCTCTAACAGTCCAAAGTTTTTGTATACAGTTCCTTCCGTATACGTTTTGAGGTTAGCTGCTGAATTGATAAATAAAGCGGTAAAAGGTACACTTTGATAGGCAGGATCACTAGCCAATTGGTTGAGGTCACCATAAGCCAACATACAAGGACCGCAAGTCGTGGAAGTAATGAGAAATACACCATCTCTTGTTAATAAATCTGCTAAATCATAGGTTTTTCCCTCAAAAGTAGTAAAGGTAGATTGAGTAGTTGAAGCCGCTGCCGAGTCGATTTGGCTTAGGGGCAGGGTATTGTCAAAAGAGATGGTTCCATCTTCCTCTATAACAATCTCTCTATTTTCCTCATCGATGATGGTGACGCGATTGCGAACACCAGTTCGATCAAATGAAAAAATTTGGTAGTACACACCAAATTGATCCCCACTGCCTTTTCGAAGTAAGTCGGAGTCAATGTATTTGAGCTTGTTCTTAGACGACATCTTCATGGTGCTTTTAAAAGCCTGTAAATCTTCGGAAGATAAGTTTTCTAGTAATAAAGGGAAGTGTTCTTTGATGTAGTTGTCTTTCTTTGATTGACCGATAGCGAGGGTCGTGCCCAAGAGAAATAAAAGTAGTGTTTTTTTCATGGTTGGATTGGATTATACATTAACGCTGTATAATCCAATTGGCATACCATGGTTTATCTTATATTTAATCTGCTGTTTTGCAGATGCTTACTTTTTTGTTTTGTATAATACTGTTCAATAGTGAACGCTTTATTGTGCGGTTTTGGTTTTGTGAAATCCTTTTTTTATCGCATTGAGTGTTGCTTGATGTAATACAGTAGCATGTACTTCGTCTGGCATATAATCAAACGTCGCGTGAATCATAGGGTTTTGTTGAAGGAACGAATAGAAACGAGTTCCCACTTCATACATCATTTCATCTTCTTCTTTGCTCGGAAGACCCACATACACATGGACTGGGTGTTTGATCTTATTCAATAAGCATACTGTTGTTTCGTCTAACAACTTTTCTTCTCCCCACCAAAAACTTGGACTTACAATTACGTAATTCGAAAATACATGCGGGTGTTTGATTAAGAGGTAAGAAGACATTAATCCCGCTAAAGATTCACCAACAACGGTGCGTTCACTAGTGGTGTTATAGTGTTGGTCAATATAGGGGATCAATTCCCCTTCTAAGAAAGCCGCATAAGGTTCAGCGCCGCCATATTGAGGAAAAAAATCCTTGCTATACTGGAGGTTGTCTAAAAAGTCAATGTTCGGTACAGCAAAAGTAAAGTCCCTTCTGCGGTTGGTGTTTTCAATTCCCACAACAATCGCTTCTGGAAAGCGGTCAACCCACGGTTGTGAATTAACGCGGAACAATCCCGCTAGGTGAATAAAATCTTCTTCTACACCACCGTCTAAAATGTAAACCACGGGATACTTTATCGTATCATTGGGTTGGTAGTAGGGAGGTAGATAGATGTTTATTGTTCTATTCTCGTTTAAGATGGTTGAGGTCAGTGAGATAGATTCTCCAACTGATATGTTTTGTGCTTGGGTTTGTCCAAAGAATAGGAGAGCGAATACACCCAAAGCAAGGGATACAATTTTGTTTAAAATGGTCATAGGTTTTTATTTAATAAAACCAAAAGTACAGAAAATGGGAGGATACTGACGAAGACCAGGTAAAAAAAGAAGGAGATTAACACAGAGTATTGGTTTCAAAGCCCGATAAACAGGGAGTTATTTAGAAACGTTCTACGGTTTTCTCATTGGTATATTTCGTAATTTTAGCGGACGAAAATAAACGAATAATCCAATGGACTTTATATATCAAGATCCGTATCCAATTCAAAAAGACGATACGAAGTATAAAAAAATTTCTGCTGATTTTGTAAAAGTTGAGAAATTAGGCGATCGCGAAATCTTAGTAGTAGATCCAAAGGCTTTAGAAGTTTTATCTGAAGCAGCGATGACTGATGTTTCCTTTATGTTGAGAACGGCTCACTTAGAAAGCTTAAAAGCGATCTTGGACGATCCAGAAGCGACGGATAACGATCGATTTGTAGCCTATAATTTATTGCAAAATGCTGTAGTGGCAGTTGAAGGACAATTGCCTTCTTGTCAGGATACAGGTACGGCAATCGTCGTAGCTAAAAAAGGAGAAAACGTATTTACAGGAGCAAATGATGCTGAGAGTTTGTCCAAAGGAATCTTTAATACCTACCAAAAGAAGAATTTGAGATATTCTCAAATTGTTCCTATCAGTATGTTTGAGGAGAAAAACTCAGGATCAAATCTACCTGCTCAAATTGATATTTACGCGACACAGGGTCAAAAATATGAATTTTTGTTTTTGGCAAAAGGAGGAGGTTCTGCAAATAAGACGTTCTTATATCAAAAGACAAAATCTTTGTTGAATGACAAGAATTTGACTGAATTTATCAAGGATAAAATCATGGATTTAGGTACTGCTGCTTGTCCTCCCTATCACTTAGCTTTAGTGATTGGTGGTACTTCTGCAGAAGCCAATCTTGCCGCAGTGAAAAAAGCGTCTGCGGGCTACTATGATAACTTACCTACTTCTGGAAATATGGGAGGTCAAGCCTTCCGCGATATAGAGTGGGAAAAGAAATTACAATTGATTTGTCAAGAATCTCATATTGGAGCTCAATTCGGAGGAAAATATTTCACACATGACGTTCGAGTAATCCGTTTACCGCGTCACGCCGCTTCTTGTCCAGTTGGATTAGGGGTGTCGTGTTCGGCTGACCGTAACATCAAAGCAAAAATTACAGCAGAAGGATTGTTTATTGAGCAATTAGAGGAAAACCCTGCACGTTTATTACCTGCTGTAGCTCCTCATTTAGAAGAGCCTGTAGTTATTGACTTAGATAAACCAATGAAAGAACAATTGGCTGAGTTGACCAAACACCCAATCAAAACACGTGTCATGTTAAACGGTACCGTAATTGTAGCCCGAGATATTGCACATGCAAAGATTCAAGAGATGTTAGACAACGGTCAAGAAATGCCAGAATACTTTAAAAATCATCCAATCTACTATGCAGGACCAGCAAAAACACCTGAAGGAATGCCTTCTGGAAGTTTCGGTCCAACGACAGCAGGCCGTATGGATCCATACGTAGATCCGTTCCAAGCCGTAGGTGGAAGTATGATTATGTTGGCAAAAGGAAACCGTTCTCAAGCGGTAACCGATGCATGTAAAAAACACGGTGGATTCTATTTAGGGTCTATTGGTGGACCAGCCGCTATCCTTGCAAAAGAAAATATCTTGAGCGTTGAGGTAGTCGATTTCCCAGAATTAGGAATGGAAGCGGTACGCAAAATCGTGGTAAAAGATTTCCCTGCCTTTATTATCACAGACGATAAAGGAAATGATTTCTTTCAAAATTTGTAAAATAGACAAGAACTCAATACGATGAAAAAGCTGTCTTACTTCGGTAAGGCAGTTTTTTTTTGGTCCTTCTATCATTAAATGTCTGTTAATAAAAAAGTTGGAAACTTTTTGTTCCTTTTTTAATTCGTAACTTAATGCGAACTAAAAGAGATAAAATATGAAAATGTTAGAAAACAAAGTTGCTATTGTTACAGGAGGGGCTTCAGGAATTGGAAAAGCAGTTGTTGAACTCTTCGTTAAAGAAGGAGCTAAAGTAGTTATTGCAGACTTGAACGTAGATTTAGGTACGCAATTAGCGAAAAATTTGGGAACTCAAACCCATTTTGTAAAATCCAATGCCTCCTCACCTGCAGACAATGAAGCACTTGTCAAAGAAACGCTTGAAAAATTTGGGCGTTTGGATATTGCAGTAAACAATGCAGGAATTGGCGGAGCAACAGCAGCAACAGGTGAATACGAGATAGAAGAATGGCAAAAAGTGATCTCCATTAACCTTGATGGGGTATTTTACGGAATGCGTTATCAAATTCCAGCCATGTTAAACAATGGAGGAGGGAGCATTATCAACATTGCATCTATTTTAGGACAAGTTGGTTTTGCAGGATCTCCCGCTTATGTAGCGGCAAAACACGGGGTAGTCGGATTAACAAAAACAGCAGCCTGGGATTATGGTACACAAAACATTCGCATCAATGCTGTTGGACCAGGATTTATTGAAACACCGTTATTGTCGAGTATGGACCCTCAAGTGAAGCATTTCTTAGAATCCCAACACGCCATGCAGCGTCTGGGAAAATCAGAAGAAGTTGCCGAAATCATCCTGTGGTTGGCTTCAGATAAAGCGTCCTTCGCAACAGGAGGATATTATCCTATTGAAGGAGGATACCTAGCAAAATAAATAAAAAAAGAGGCTGTCTCCATCGAGATAGCCTTTTTTCTTTAGGCACTGAAGGGTTTGTCTTTGTGATTTTAATCTATACACGGTATAGGTAAGACCATGATTCATCTATGCTGCCTCTATAGTATGTCTATTAGAAATCGCTCTTTTAATAGAGACACTATGGACTCACTATGGACTCATAATGGACGTACCTCAAAGAAAACACAAACAAAATGCAAAGAAGACACCTACTTAACTCGTGTTTTTTCTTTGTATTCGCTCGCTTACTCCCTGTTGAGTATTCGAGCAATAGTATGGAATCGAATACGATAAAGCAAAGAATAAATACGCTGTTCTCAAGACTCTTTTTGTTAACTAAATTGGACGGTTAATTATTCAAGTAAAAAAAGTAAATTTGCAGCATGCAAGTAGAGAAAAAAGACATACGTAGTTTATCGAAAGAACAATTGAGAGATTTTTTTGTTTCTCAAGGAGATAAACCATTTAGAGGTAATCAGGTGTACGAGTGGTTGTGGAGTAAAGGAGCCCATTCCTTTGAGGATATGAGTAATCTCTCTAAAACGACTCGTCAAATGTTGGAAGATCACTTTGTGATTAATCACATCCGCGTGGATAATATGCAAATTAGTTCAGATGGAACCATCAAAAATGGAGTAAAATTACACGATGGATTGATCGTGGAATCCGTTTTGATCCCAACAGAAACGAGAACGACAGCTTGTGTGTCTTCTCAAGTGGGCTGTAGTTTGGACTGTGAATTTTGTGCAACTGCACGATTAAAACGCATGCGTAACCTAAATCCTGATGAAATATACGATCAAGTGTTGACCATTGATCAACAAAGCCGTCAAAACCACGGGCGTCCGCTTTCTAATATCGTATTCATGGGTATGGGAGAACCCCTGATGAACTACAACAACGTTCAGGCAGCTATAGACAAAATTACCTCAGAGGAAGGATTGGGCATGTCACCAAAGCGCATTACCGTTTCCACTTCAGGTATTCCTAAAATGATTCGAAAGCTAGCCGATGATCAGGTGAAATTTAAATTAGCCGTTTCTCTACACTCGGCAATTGAAGAAACGCGTAATCGTATTATGCCATTCTCCAAAAGTTTTCCACTTACTGACCTACGTGATGCGTTGCAGTACTGGTACAGCAAAACAAAAAGTAGAATTACCTTCGAATATGTGGTGTGGAAGGGAATCAATGACGACAAAGCTTCGATTGATGCGTTGGTTAAATTTTGTAAGCAAATGCCGAGTAAAGTCAATCTAATTGAATATAATCCTATAGACGATGGTGAGTTTCAACAAGCTGACCCACAAGCGATAAATAATTATATTAAAGCCTTGGAAAGCAATGATATTACCGTAGTAGTAAGACGAAGCCGTGGAAAAGATATCGATGCAGCTTGTGGACAATTAGCGAATAAATCGTAAAAATGCATACTAAAAAGATGATTCTACTCTTTTTATAGAACAGATATTTGTTTGAATGGTATAGTATGACATAAAAAGTCATAAATTTGTTTATAATGAATATTGTACAGCAAATACAGGAACCGATTAAGGTTGAAATGGATCTCTTTGAAAAGAAGTTCCATAAATCTATGGCAACGAAAGTTGCTTTATTAAACAGAATCACCTACTACATTGTCAACCGAAAAGGAAAACAAATGCGACCGATGTTTGTTTTTTTAGTCGCAAAAATGGTGCATGAAGGGGGAGCAAATGAGCGTACCTATAGAGGGGCTTCTGTGATTGAACTGATTCATACCGCGACATTGGTACATGACGATGTTGTGGATGACAGTAATAAACGCCGCGGTTTCTTTTCATTAAACGCCTTGTGGAAAAATAAAATTGCTGTTTTAGTGGGAGACTATCTCCTGTCCAAAGGACTATTGCTCTCTATCGATAATGGAGATTTCGACTTGTTGCGCATCATTTCGGTAGCTGTACGCGAAATGAGTGAAGGAGAACTGCTGCAAATCGAGAAAGCCCGTCGTTTAGATATTACTGAAGAAATTTATTACGAAATTATTCGCCAAAAAACAGCAACACTCATCGCTGCTTGTTGTGCTTTAGGCGCTGCGTCGGTGCAACCAGATGATGCTGTACTCATCGAAAGAATGCGAAAATTTGGTGAGGTAATTGGTATGGCCTTCCAAATCAAAGATGACTTATTTGATTATACAGATGGACCAATTGGTAAACCAACGGGTATCGATATTAAAGAACAAAAAATGACTTTGCCTCTAATATATGCCCTCAATACCGCTACCAAAGAAAAACGCAAATGGCTAATTAACTCCGTAAAAAATCACAATGAAGACAAGCGCAGAGTCAAAGAGGTGATCGAGTATGTCAAAGAGGCCGGTGGATTGACCTATGCAACACAAAAAATGATTACCTATCAAGAAGAAGCTTTACAATTGGTGGCAGAATTTCCATCTTCTCCTTATAAAGAAGCTTTGGTTAAAATGGTCAATTACGTGATTGAACGTAAAAAATAACGTATATTTTCTTTTTTGTCCCAACCTTTTTTAGTTGTTAGCGTCTTATTCGTAACAAACCAAAAAAAAATAGGGATGAAACGAATGGTAATCTGTATGTGTTTGGCCTCAGCAACTTGGGGATTGGCACAAGAAAAAGAAAAAATTAAACCTGAATTTGGCGTATCTGCTTATGTGTTTAGTGGAAATGCTGTCTTACAACAGCGCGCAGAAGTCGATCAAAATAGTTTTATTCGAGATGGAGTAAACGTAGAGTTCGACGTAAAATGGGATGGGTTTGGCGTATACGCAGGTTTAGGAACCTATTCTTTAACAACTAACCGTATCTTTGAGGGTCAATCGACCTATTTAAAGAATGAATATCTCCTTATTCCCTTTGGATTGACCTCAAGTTATCCTCTCTATAAAAAAGGAGATGAGACAAAATTGAGTCTACAGCTAGATGTTGGAGGATACGCTGGACATCTATATAAATCACAAGAAAAAACAACAGATTTAACTTGGAAAGAAAAAAATGTGGGTTGGAATTTTGGATTTATGGCAAGAATGGGCGTATCTTACATGATGTATAAAAATGTTGAGATAAAGGCAGGGCTACAAGCTATGTCCGATTTGTCGAAAATTAATACACAAAAAGTAACCAAATCAACGATGTATTTTATTGGTGTTGGTTATCGATTTTAAGGATAACTAACTTTTTTAAATTGTACAGAAAGCCTCCATATTTGGAGGCTTTCTTGTTTTTGATAAAAAAAATATATTTTTTTTTCTTTTCATCCCAACCTTTTGCTCTTTTGTTGCGTCTATGTAATAGAGAACCCCAAAAAAATAAATTATGAAAGGATTATTACTACTTATTATCAATATGGTTGACACTATTCTGTCTTGGATCCATCAATTTCTATCGTGAATCACGACAAAGATGCATTTTAAATAATACATTTAGCAACACTAAATAGTTATGAAATTGATACGATTGTACCCCAAAAAAGTGGAAGATTACCTCGATGATTTACGGTGTGAGAAGCGAACCGCTCAGCATGAGGTGTATCAATTGTTGTCGGGCAAGATGCTGAGCGTCTGTAGACAGTACATACAAGATATACACTATGCGGAAGACGTAATGGTGACCGCCTTTATGAAAGTGTTTACACAAGTGCATAAATATGAGGGAAAAGGAAGTTTTGAAGGTTGGATTAGGCGGATTATGGTCAATGAATCGATTTCATTCTTACGCGCACAGCGGCCTTTTTCCTATCTAGAAGAGCAGGTCGAACTTCAGGAAGTAGTGCAGTACCACCAAGAAAGCGATTTAGTTTTAGAAGAAATCCAACGACTAATCGACCAATTACCTGCGGGTTGTAAAACGATCTTTAACCTGTATGTAATTGAACAATACAAGCACCAAGAAATCGCTCATATGCTACAAATTAGCGAAGGCACATCAAAATCACAACTCGCACAAGCGCGTAAATTATTACAACAACAATTGGAGCATTTAAAACAACAAGGTTTATGGAATGGAGTAAAATAGATAAAGATTGGAAAAAGCAAATGGACGAACGTACCATTGCTCCTTCTTCAGCTGCTTGGGATAAATTAGCTCAACAGTTAGACAAAAGAGAAAAGAAAGGAATAAAACTAGCGTTCCAAAAATGGATGGGAATTGCCGCTTGCTTGCTTATTGGTGGAATTTTAGGCCTTGTGTTTTGGATCACTGCGCCTTTCCTATCTTCGCCTTCAACTGAAGAATCCCTACCAACGCATTATGTCGTAACGGATCAAGTCGATCAAACGAATGCACAGGAACAGCAAGATAGTCTACAACCAGCAGAATATATTGTGCCTAAGCCTGCGCAACAACAAGATAAAGTAGGAACAACAACGCAATTTTTACAGCTGGCACAAATAGAGCCGATTGCACCTAAAACAATCGATGCTAAAAGAGAAACAATGGACTCCTTGGTTATTGATGAGATCGTCGTAAAGAACGCACAGCGCAAAGTTGTGGTGGACAGTAACGATTTATTGAAACAAGTAGAAGGAGAAATTGAAGTAGAATACCGAGAGACTAAATTGAAAAAAATTATTGATACCACGAGAAAAACCGTAGTAGATTTATCAGAGAGTATATATGAAAAGTAAATGGAGATATAGTTTGGTGTTGTTGTGGCTGTTGAGCCTAACAACGAGTTATGGACAAATCCGAATAGAGCGAGAGGGCCATAATCTGGAAGAAAAAGAAAAGATATCAAAGAAGACGGATCAAGTCTTGAAAGCCTTTGAATACAATGTCAGTCAAATTGCAGTGGATATTCAGAATGCAACAGTAAAACAAAAAGAGCGGTTGCGCATCCGCGTGGATTCTATTAACAATTTGGTCGATAACAACCGTATAACAGAAGAATTCGGAGAAGAATTGAAATCTAAATTTGCAAAAGAAGCTTCTGATCGCATTGAAAAAGAGGTTGTTCGCATGCAAGACAGTTTGACTCTTGCTGTACAAAGTCAGGTCAACTACGCGATGAAGAACGGTGAATTTCTCAAAGTTGCCGATACAACTACACGAGTAGCAACGGTAATGATGGGCGGTACTTATGATAGCTATCAGAAAAAAGGACAACGCATTTTGGGGGAGCGCAGAAGTAATCTTCGCCTTCATCTACAGTATGGGATTAGTAACCTGGAAACCGATGGAGCCTTTGCTAATTCCGAAATTCGCTATGTTCCGTCTAATTTTATTCAGTTTGGATTACATGTCAAGACAAGACTTCTAAAAAACAATAACTTACTACACTTGCGCTATGGGATTGCTTGGGAGTACAGTAACCTAAAACCGAGTCAACATCGCCTCTTTGAAGTGCAAGACGGACAAACGGTCTTATCGGATTACGATGAACGCTTTACAAAATCTAGATTAGCGTTGGGTTCTTTTCAAATTCCCCTTTATTTAGAGTTTGATTTTACACCTAAGAAAACAGATAGCAAAACAGGGAAAAACTATTTTATATCAGAGCGTAGTTGGCGTTTAGGAGTCGGAGGATATGTTAACTTTGGAAATAGTAGTGGAAAACAAGTGTATCGCTATAAAGATAATGGAACGTATCGCGTTAAACATCGCTCTGATCTAGGTATTGATCGAACGAGATTTGGGGTGGGAAGTTACCTAGGCTATCGCTCTTGGGCACTACAGTTTCAGTATGAACTAACTCCGCTATTTAAGCACAATAGTATAGAACAACATGTGTGGTCTTTAGGACTTCGATTAGATATTTAATAAAGTGAAGAAAGATGGATAAATATTATAAGGTGTGTTTTCTTGTCTTGATTCTTCTATTAGGAGTGAAGACTGTTATACATGCGCAAACTTCGGTTTGGAAGGGGAATGTAGTAGACCATCAATCAAAACTCGGTATTGAAGGGGTTACTATTAGTACACAAGACCAAGGAAGAAAGGCACAAACTGATGGCAATGGTGATTTTTCGATTGAGTTAGAGGAGAATCAGAACCATATTGTTTTGAGCCATCCAGCGTATCAAACCCGAGAAATTGATACACAGGGAAAGATGCCCGTTCTATTACAATTAAAAGAAACGGAACTTGAAGCAGTCATTGCCTTTACAGAACCTTTAGCTAAGGTGTTCTATGATGCCTTTGAAAATGCGTTAAGGCCTAAAAAAAGTGGAGATGTCTATCAGACCTATGCGAGAGAATTTATGTGGACTAATGGGGAAGTGACTAATGTAGCCGATGGTTTGCTTGACTATTATATCAAAAAACCAAAACAAACTCCCTTGGTAGTACTTAAAGAACATCGTGTTCTTGAGTCCCTAATGGAGATTCCTAGAGGGAGTGATGAAGCAATTTTGAGTTCTGCATTGATTGGGGGGCTAGGGGATATCCGAGATTTCTTTACCTCCAATACGGGAGTAAATGCCGTACGTGAAGTACTAGACTCGCCCGAAGAATATGACTATGTCTTAAAACAAAACAAAGGTGAAACTGGAAAGGAAATAACCGTCTCTTTTAAACCCAAAGCAAATGTAGAGGGGTGGAAATACTATGAAGGACAAATTGTCTTTACCCAAGACCACAAACAAATTTTGTCCTATCATTATGCATTGGCCAAAGCATACCATAACAAACCTAAAACGATAAATGCATTGTTGTTTCAATTGCGTATCGATGAGCTGAGTTTTCAAGGAGTATATAAAGAACGACAAGGTAAATATGACCTATATTATCTAGCACAGCGAATGGATTGTCGCATCATTTATAAGCGAATCGGAGATAATGTAGTCAGTATGCTTAGAGAAGTAGTTGTAGATGATGTAATACAAGAGACAAACCTACCCACTAAATCCCGACTAAAAGCAATGAATATTTTTCAAAATCCTAGCAAGTATCAAACGGAATACTGGAAAAACAGAGTATTCCGACCCTTGACAGATGGAGAAGAGCGCGTTCTGCAACAGCTGCAAACAAAAGAAACCAAATAATCATTTACCAATAGAAAAGAAGTTGTTTTATTGTAAAGCAACTTCTTTTTTTATCTTTGTGGGACAAATGTAAACTATGATTTCCAAAACGACCATTGATACTGTTTTTGATACTGCTCGCGTAGAGGAGGTGATCGGTGATTTTGTCAATTTAAAGAAAGCAGGGGCAAACTATAGAGGGTTGAGTCCTTTTGTCAACGAAAAGACGCCTTCGTTTATGGTATCTCCTGTCAAACAGATTTGGAAAGACTTTAGTTCAGGTAAAGGAGGAAATGCCATTACCTTTTTGATGGAACACGAACACTTCTCCTATCCAGAGGCCATTCGCTATTTAGCTAAAAAATACGGCATCGAAATAGAAGAAACTGAGCAAACTGATGCGGAAAAAGAACAGATGAATGAAAAGGAAAGTATGTTCATCGTGTCGGAGTTTGCCAAGAATTATTTTGAAGATACGCTATTGAATTCAGAAGAAGGAAGAGCCATTGGTTTGTCTTACTTTAAAGAAAGAGGGTTTACTTCGGATACTATTAAGACTTTTGGGTTGGGCTATTCTCCAGATAAATGGGATGCGTTTACTGAAGCTGCTTTGAAAAAAGGTTATTCGTTAGACTATTTGGAAAAAACGGGATTGACAATCGTTAAGGATGACAAGCGTTTTGACCGTTTCAAAGGACGTGTGATGTTCCCCATTCAAAGTATGTCGGGACGTGTATTGGGTTTTGGTGGGCGTATTTTGACCCAGGATAAAAAGGCAGCAAAATACCTCAATTCGCCAGAGAGTGATATCTACCACAAGAGTAAAGTGTTGTATGGGATTTCTCATGCCAAACAAGAAATAGCTAAAAAGGACAATTGTTATTTGGTCGAAGGCTATACCGATGTGATCCAGATGCATCAAACGGGCGTAAAAAACGTGGTAGCTTCTTCAGGAACTGCCCTAACACCCGAACAAATTCGACTAATAAGCCGATTGACTCAGAATATAACCATGCTGTTCGACGGCGATGCCGCAGGAATCCGCGCTTCTTTTCGCGGGGTTGATTTAATTCTTGAAGCAGGAATGAATGTGCGCATTTGCCCTCTTCCTCAAGGAGAAGACCCTGATAGCTTCGCACGAAAACACAGCTTAGAAGAATTAGAATCCTACTTCGAAGAACAATCTACCGATTTTATCCGTTTCAAAGCCAATACTTTGATGGAAGAATCTAAAGGGGATCCCATTAAAAAAGCAGATATTATCCGCGATATGGTGACGAGTATTTCTAAAATACCCGATCCGATTAAAAGGGAAATCTACATTCAAGAGTGTTCGCGAATCATGGATATTTCCGAAGAAGTAATCTTTTCCTCTTTAGCTCAAATAAGTAGAAAAGAACTCGCTGATGCCAATAAAAAGTTTACCCAAGAGCGCCAACAAATGGAAGTGGTGCACGCTGATAAAAAAACAGAAGAAATTGCAGTTGATGCACTCTATCTTTTAGAACAGCGCATTATTGAAATATTGTTGTTGTATGGCAATGAAGAAGAACAATTTGTAGAGCTCCTCTTTGAAACGAACGAAGACGACGAAATTGTTGAAGTGGAGCACAAAATCGTTCAAAAAGTATATGAACGCATTTACCTGAGCTTACAAGAAGATGAAGTGCAGTTGACCAATCCTATTTTCAAACAACTCTATGCGGATATAATGAACTACTACCACAACAATACGTGGAGTCTAGAGGATTACCTCAAGCGCTTAGATAGTGAACTGTCTGCACAAGTGACAACTATTCTCATGGAGGAAGAAAAGGAAAACTTACACAAATGGGAATCGCAAAACATTTTTGTCAAACAAAAAAAAGATGGTATTGCCCAATATACAACTGAAACGATTCTAACGCTGCGCATGCATCTTGTAAATGCTATTATAGAGAAGTATAAAAGCAAATTAGGAGGCGTAGAACAAGATCGCGCTTTTGAAATACTCGGAATTATTATTGATTATTCCACTTTAATGAATACATTTTCGAAACGATTAGGACAAGTAACCACCCGATTTAGATTATAAAACATAAACCTCATGGACAATGAGGTTTTTTTTTGCGTTATTTTTTCTGCATTTAGTCCCGCTAAGGCTAAAAATAACTAGAAAAACGAAACAGATATTTGCTTTCAATCCGGTAAAACTCAAAAAAAAACAAACATTTCTAACTATAATGGTAATTTTATATTTTTTTTAAAATAAAGTTGCTAAAATGAATTACTAACACTAATTTTTTATATATTTGATTGGTAATTATAGGTGTTTTTAAGATATTTTAATGTTATAAATAGATGGTTTGAGATTTTTTTCAACTATTTATTATTATGTTAAACATAAAGACAGTATTTATTATGATTTGTTTAGTAATACTAAGGAGGATTTCTTTAATATATGTAAAAAAAATAAAATAATCAATGTGTTTTTGTCATAAAATGATTTTTTTTCTAGCATTATTTTTGAAGTGTGAAATAAAGCATAGCATGCGAATAGAAATAATATAAATGAATTACGATAATAATAAAATTTAAAGCATATGAAAGATACAAGAAGAGAACACGATTTTTTAGGCGAATTAGATATTCCCAATGACAAATATTATGGGGTTCAAACATTTCGCGCTGTTGAAAATTTCACCATTACAGGTCTTACCCTGAATCATGAAAAAGGGTTGATCAAAGCTTTAGGTGAGGTTAAGAAGGCTGCTGCTTTAGCCAATAGAGACTGTGGGGTGTTGGACGCAAAAATTGCGGAGGCAATTTGCTTTGCTTGTGATCAAGTAATAGCGGGAAAATACGACGATCAGTTTGTGAGTGATTTGATTCAAGGTGGCGCTGGAACCTCAGTGAACATGAATGCGAATGAAGTAATTGCCAATGTTGCGTTGGAATACCTCGGGCATAAAAAAGGAGAATATCAATATGTACACCCGAATAACCACGTAAACTGTTCTCAATCTACCAACGATGCTTATCCAACAGCTTTTCGCTTGGCCTTGTATTACAAGTTAGACGGATTCTGTCAAATAATATCAGATTTAGAAAAAGCATTTGCAGCCAAAGGCGAGCAATTCAAAAGTGTTCTTAAAATGGGGCGTACCCAATTGCAAGATGCTGTGCCAATGACTTTAGGTCAAGAGTTTCACGCGTTTGCAACAACAGTTGGGGAAGACTTATTGCGCTTGCGCGAAGCACAACGCTTAATCCTAGAAGTAAATATGGGTGCAACAGCAATCGGAACAAAAGTTAATGCACCAGAAGCTTATCCTGAATTATGTGTGAAGTATTTATCTAAAGAAACAGGATTGCCTTTAGTATTATCTCCAGATTTAATTGAAGCAACGAGCGATACTGGGGCCTATGTTCAAATCATGGGAACAGTAAAGCGCGCGGCAATCAAAATATCAAAGATTTGTAATGACTTGCGCTTGTTGAGCTCTGGTCCACGTACGGGATTGAACGAAATCAACCTTCCAGCGCGTCAACCTGGTTCTTCTATCATGCCAGGAAAAGTGAACCCTGTAATTCCAGAAGTAGTAAACCAAACGTGTTTCTATGTAATCGGACAAGATTTAACTGTTACCATGGCTGCTGAAGCAGGACAATTGCAATTGAACGTTATGGAACCTGTGATCGGATTTGCTTTGTTCACTTCTCTAGAGTATTTAGGAAATAGCTTAACAACCTTAATCGAAAAATGTATTGTTGGCATTACTGCTAATGAAGAGCATTGTGCGAATCTAGTGATGAACAGCATCGGAATTGTAACACAGTTAAACCCAATCCTAGGGTATGAAACTTGTGCAAGTGTTGCAGGTGAAGCGTTGTTGTCTGGTAAAAGTGTACACCAAATTGTAGTAGAAGAACGCAAGTTGATTTCGCAAGCAAAATGGGAGGAAGTTTACTCGTTAGACAACTTAATCAATCCTAAACTAATTGTATCCTAAACTAAAATCACACCCTAATATGAAAAAGATCATAAATGTATTGTTTGTCTTTTTACTAGTTTTTCAAGTACAAGCACAGCCCAAGAAAAATAGTCAAACGACGAAAGATTTGCCTCGTGTCATTATCTTGGCAACGGGAGGAACAATTGCCGGAGCTGGTGAGTCTTCAACAAAGGCTGCCTACACTGCTGGTAAAGTGCCTATTGACGATTTGTTGAATGCTGTTCCTGAAATGCACAACATCGCTAAAATTAAGGGGGAGCAAATTGCACAAATCGGAAGTCAAGACATGAATGTTGAGACTTGGTTGAAATTGAGTAATCGTATCAACGAGATTTTTGAGAAAAATGAGGCAGATGGTGTAGTAGTAACGCATGGTACTGATACACAAGAAGAAACTGCTTATTTCTTGGAATTAACGGTAAACGCTACAAAACCAGTTGTTCTAGTTGGAGCTATGCGCCCTTCTACAGCAATGAGTCAAGATGGAAACCGCAATTTGTTGGATGCTGTGATGGTGGCAGCTTCTCCAAATAGTAAAGATGTAGGTGTAGTGACTGCTATGAATGAAGAAGTTTACGCGGCTCGCGATGTGACTAAAACCGTAACTACAAATATGGCGACATTCAAATCGAGAAACTTTGGTCCTATCGGATTAATCTACGACGGAAAAGTAAACTACTACTACAAAACACTGCGTTCACCAGAACAAAAATTCAGTGTAAAAGGATTGACTAAACTTCCACAAGTAGAAATTGTATACGGCTATGCTGATGCAAGTCCAAGAGCGGTGACTACAGCAATTGAAGAAGGAGTACAAGGCATTGTTTACGCCGGAATGGGCAACGGAAACTTTAATGCTCCAGTAGGTGAAGCATTAGAGGCAGCAGCTAAAAAGGGAATTGCCGTTTGTCGATCTGCTCGTGCAGGTTCAGGTCGTGTAACTTTGTTCAATGAGGTAGATGATCAAGCACTAGGTTTTGTTGTTGCAGATGATTTAAATCCACAGAAAGCACGCGTTTTATTGATGTTAGCCTTGACCAAGACTAACAATCAAAAAGAACTACAAGAGATATTCTTTAAATACTAAATCCTATTGAGTACATCAAAAGGAAAACATAATGGGGGGAGCGTATAGAACACTTTAGTGGTTCGCTCCCTTTTTTGTACCTACTGATGAGCTTGAGCGTCTTAAATCGAGTGTTATGTTATTGATTCAGTTTGCAATTTTAATTGCGATGATATTAATCGGTTCCCAAATGAAGGGAATAGGATTAGGAGTGATGGGTATGATTGGGTTGTTAATCTTTGTGTTCATCTTTCAGATGAAACCTGGAGATCCTCCAATTGATGTGATGTTGGTTATTATGGCTATTGTGTCTACCGCAGCTACTTTACAAGCTTGTGGAGGATTAGATTACTTGGTGCGATTAGCAGAAAAAGTGATCCGCAGTAACCCTTCTAACATTGTTTTTATTGCGCCTTTTACGGTGTATTTCTTTTGTCTGTTCGCTGGAACAGCTCACTTGCTGTATTCGTTACTTCCAATTATCGCTGAGGTAGCTACAAAAAAGAGAATTAGACCCGAACGCCCCTTAAGTGTTTCAGTGATTGCATCTCATTTGGCTATTACAGGTAGTCCCATGAGTGCTGCCACTGCCGCATTTGCCGGAGCTAGTATTCTCGCTTATCCAGGTGCGCTAATTGATATTATGAAAGTGTGTATCCCCGCGTGTTTAATCGGTATACTTATCACTTGCTTTGTCGTATTGCGCAAAGGAAAAGAATTAAAAGACGATCCAATCTTTATTGAAAAGATGAAAGATCCTGAATTTGCAAAGAGCTTGGATACGGGTGAAGATGAAAGTGGAAATCAAACTCCCCTAAAAAAAGGAGCAAAAACATCCGTGGTTATTTTCGCTATTGCCGTTTTATTAATTGTTATTGCTGGAGCTTTTCCACAACTCTTACCTCAGTTTGAACCAGGAGCCGCTAGTTTGGTTGTCAAAGCCAATGGTGAACTGCAAATGGTAAGTGTTATTAGTATGATTACCCTTTCTGCTTCTGCTTTGATGATGTTGATTACCAAAACAAGTGCAATCAGTGTGACCAAAGTTAGCTTGTTCTCCTCTATGGCAACAGCGGTTGTGTCCGTTTTTGGTGTGGTTTGGATGAGTGCGACTTTTATGTCACACAACGAAGTGGCTATCAAAGGGTTCTTAAGTGAAGTCGTTACTTTATACCCATGGACGTTTGCAATTGCTGTATTTATATTAGGTGCCTTGATGTTTAGTCAAGCAGCAACAACAAAAACAATGATGCCTTTAGGGATGGCGCTAGGAGTTTCAAATCCTGCATTGATCGCTATATTCCCAGCTGTAAACGCAGACTTCGTTCTGCCAGGGTATCCAACTTTATTAGCAGCAATAAACTTTGATCGTACTGGAAGTACAAAAATTGGAAAATTTGTAGTGAACCACAGTTTTATGATTCCCGGTTTAGTCGCCATTACCGTTGCTATCGCAGCAGGCTTCCTTTTGGGATCCTTTCTACTGTAAGGTACACACCCCTTAAATATTGAGCTATGAAAAAAATCTTATTATTTTTAGCACTCTTTGTGCAAGTAGGAATTGTTGCACAAGAAACACAAACAACAGCCGATACGCTCTCAAAACCGCTACTCCCTGTTGAAAAAATTGATCTGTTGAAAAACGTCGACATGATATTTAATATGCGTTTTGCCAACGACAACCTATTTCACGATGGTAAATTTCAAGAATCTACCTTTAGCAACAATCAGTTCCGACTTGAAATTAAAGGTAAAATTCACGAAAAAGTCTATTTCAGATTCAGAGATCGCTACACCAAAAGTACAGATCCTGGAAGTAGAGATAATATTAGTCGCTCTACGGATATGGCATTCATTGGCGTAGCCTTGTCTCCTAAAACTCAACTAAACCTCGGTAAAATGAGCGCAGATTGGGGAGGATTTGAATTTGACCTCAATCCAATTGATATCTTAGAATACAATGATATCCTAGAATACGCTGATAACTTCCTTACAGGAGTTGGGGTGACGCATCAAGTGTCCAACAATCACTCTTTTGGATTACAAGTGCTAAATTCACGCGTTTCTAATTTCGAAGATGTATATAAAGGACAAATGCCAGAGGGAATTGAAAAAGCTAAAGCCCCAATGGCGATCGTAACCAATTGGAGAGGAAGTTTTTTCGATGGAAAATTTGAAACTATCTACAGCTACAGCTACTTTCAAGAAGCTAAAAATAGAGGAATGAACTATTATTCCCTTGGTAATAAATATCAAAACAACCGATTTACGCTGATGTACGATTTTAAATACAGCAACGAAGGGTTAGATCGCAAGGGAATAATTACAGATATGATGACGGGAGATAATGTAGTCGCTCAACAAAATGTATCTTACCTTGAGAACTGGATTAAAGCAGAGTATTTAATTGCTCCAAAAGTAAATGTTACATTGACTTTAATGAATAACAATGCCTATGCTAAAAATTTAGTATCTGAAAATAGCGGGGTAAGCCATATTCGTTCAAGTTATGGATTTATTCCAACAGTAGAATATTTGCCATTTAAAAATATGAATATCCGATTTTATGCCTCTTATGTAGGACGCTATTACAATTATTCAACCTATGCCAAGGAGCATTTAGGACAAGAGAATTATAATACAGGCCGATTGAGTGTAGGATTTATCGCACCATTGTTGATCTTTTAATTGATTTTATACGATAAAGAGGAGAGCCAAGGCTCTCCTTTTTTATTGCGGTTTGTTCTTTGCGCGGTTTATCTCACTTAGTTTATATTGGTTTTGGTGTTCGATGAATCTACGATTTGTTCTTTGCACGGTTTATCTCACTTAGTTTATATTGGTTTTGGTGTTCGATGAATTTACGATTTGTTCTTTGCACGGTTTATCTCACTTAGTTTATATTTGTTTTGGTGTTCGATGAATCTACGCTACGCTACGATTTGAACGGTTTGTTTAGTTTCTTCATTTGTAAGATAATTGTGCTTTACAACGAGCATCGAACGAAGAACGAAGAGCAACGAGCAACCTACAAAAAAAAATTTCGATCTAACGTGCGTTATAGTAATGAGTTGTGAATAAAAGTGGAATTTCACTGAAAAAAAAGCAACAAATAATT
>NZ_JACAKI010000010.1:0-132253 GCF_030326445.1 Myroides sp. DF42-4-2 | reverse complement strand
TCAGTGAAATTCCACTTTTATTCACAACTCATTACTATAACGCACGTTAGATCGAAAAGTTTTTTTTTGTAGGTTGCGCGGTTCGCTCGTTGCTCGTCGTTCGATGCTCGTTGTAAAGCACAATTATCTTACAAATGAAGAAACTAAACAAACCGTGCAAACCGCGCAAATAACAAATCGTAGATTCATCGAACACCAAAACCAATATAAACTAAGTGAGATAAACCGCGCAAATAACAAATCGTAGATTCATCGAACACCAAAACAAATATGACCTAAGTGAGATAAACCGCAATAAAAAAGGAGAGCGAAAGCTCTCCTTTTTTACACAACACATAAAGAAGAGAGCATGTCAAGCTCCTACTCTATTTATTAAAACACATTTAACGGTGTAATCAAACCAATACTAATGCGGCCTGTACTGTAATTTTCTTGATGGAGTTTGTCTTTTGCATAACGTGAATAATTATACCAACGTCCGACATAAGCTGCAAAAAAGCGTAAATCCAATTTTTTAAAGGGGCGAAATTGCACCATTGGTATTGCCCCATAACTAGTTCTTAAATGATTTGTTCCTGCATCTGCTGCTGTTACATTCTTCCCATATGCATTACTTGTCATCAAGGTCAATGACAAATACAATTTCGTCAACACTTTATAATCTACCCTTAACCAATGATCAATATATGAAGTCTGTTCCGCTAAGGCAGGTTTATCTCCAGCAAACATCGAACTGATTATTTTTCTTTTATCCAAATCATCACTACTATACTGAAAGTCGTACATAACGGTTACTTTTTCATCTTGGTATTTATTCCCCAAGGCGATGTAATGCATTCCTTTGTTTTTTGCTTGTGTAAAATAACTATAACTATAAGAGGTTTGAAATTTACTATTCCAAAAATTACCTCTCCAATTCCCCACAACTGCAAAAGGCGTTTTACTTTCTTCAATTCCTTGAGGCATCGTAAACGCGCCTATCTCGTCGAGCTTATTTGCACTGGCATTGAGCACTTGAACATTAAAGCGATGCTGAGGATTGGCGGTATATGCCACTCCTACCCCAACCATATAGTTTTCTGCTGTACTCAGGATATCATTATATTCTAAAATCTCAATCGCGTTCAAATCATATTCATATCCCCCCCAATCTGTCGCCAGTTTCCCGACTGCAATATTTAGCTTGGGCGAAGCTTGAACGTCGACATAGGCAAGATCTACATTTGAATTTACGTGATCCAAGCTACCCGGGGTCGCTTGGGAGGTATAGCGATTACGAAATCGAAGGCCAACTTTATCGTGAATTTTGGCGCTAAAATCAAAACGCAATTCACTTCCATTAAAGCGGCTTGTCGTAAATTTGTTATGCTCAAAATAGCCATCAAGACTAGATCGAACGTAAAGTTTTAAGGAAAAATCACTTAAAAAGGCGGGTTTGTTTATGCTAATCAACGGGCTAGCAATAGAATCATTCGTTTGGGATTGTTGCCCAAAAACAACAGCGGTCATTCCGATTAATACGACGCATAAAAATCTTTTCATACTCTCATTACAATTATATTATTTATTCACTTTTTAACTGTTTTTAGTAAAAAATATTAAATATTCAAATAATATAAACACTAAAAACTCTTAAATATTAAGAAACAAACAATATGCCACTTTGAGTAAATCCACCTAAATAGGAAAAAAAAATAGAGTTAAAAAAAACCACCTAATGAATTAGATGGTTTGCTGTAAACTAGTAGAACGCTTTTTTACTCTTTCTAAGCAAAAAAAGTCTTTCACTTCTTGAACTATTGTCGTCTAACAAAAAGAATACCGAGAAAGCATACTCTTTTTTACCCTAAACGCAAAAACGACCTCTTAATATGAAGGGACTAAAAGTAGTACGAAATGGATTATCCGCTGAAATAGAATTATTTAGATTCAAATTTTCAACTAGACTACTTATTTTTTTATAAATTTTATTTGATATTTTTCGTTCCCTCCCCTTACTTGAAGGAAATACATGCCAGCAGCTAAGCTGGACACTGAAACGTTTTGCCTGTGTGAGGCAATTATGGGAATAGTTTGAATCAACCTGCCGTTGCTGTTGTGAATGGTAGCTTCTAAAGAGGTAAAAACAAAAGGGGCAGGAATTTCAAGGTGTAGCACATCTGTAGTAGGAATAGGCCAAGCGACCATCTCTTGGATATTTTTATCAACTAGCGTATGCTCAACCCTTACACCACTATAGGTATCTGAATGAATCAGAAGGCTGTAATCTTGTACGGAATGGACTAACTTATTTTTATGTGAAACAACAACCTCATAGGTTCCTTTTTCTGGGAAATCGAGATCAATTCGCTCGAGATTATCGACGGAATTATCCCCTTTGACGGCTTCAGCATGAACAAAACTATTGGTTAAACGCCAAGGAAAAAAGGTTTCTCCATTTCTATAAACGCGGATATCCAAGTCATTGACAAGGTATTTACTCGTATTCCCGTCAACAAAATTGAGCTTGCTGTAGGGACCTTCGACATCTGTCCAACAAATTGTAAATGAAAGTCGGTTCACCTCTTCTGTCAATTGCACTTTGAACGTGTGTGATTGTCCATTTGTCAAATGATCTTCTCGAATAAATGCCTTTTCATTTTCTGCTGCTTCTAGGAGCTGTACTCCATTCCAAGCATTGATAAGTCCCCAACCTATACGGGCATTGGGTCCTGTTTGATTAGGTAAATATTCAGCACTAGCAACCACAAGTCCTTTCAGGGTTGCTGCTTTATACGGAAATTGCTTATGGGTTAATGCCCATTGCTGCCACAGCAACAAAATACCAGAGACTGACGGAGTTGCCATAGAGGTACCACTTAAAGAGGCATATAAATTCGTCTTTTCGATTTGACCATTAGGATTATGGTATTGGTAAATGGAAGAATATACGTTTTCGCCTATAGCGGCAATATCGGGTTTAATACGAAAGTCATTTGTAGGTCCGGGGCTACTAAAATTCGTTTCCACCAATTTTCCTGTATCGTCTACCCCTACCGCAGCAACGACAATTGCATTTTTCGCATTTGCATGTCCTAAGAGCAAATCCATTCCCTGCTTAGTTGGGTTGACTAAATCGGCATAAATTTTATCATTTCCTGCTGCCACGACAGGCTGTACATAGGGATAGAGATAGGCAATCTTATCCATATGGACCGCATCTATAGTATATGCACCAAAAAATTCAGGGGATAACAGCGGCTTTTTCTCATTGTCAACGGCTGCAATTCCATAGGAGTGATTAGAAATTAAGACTCCTTGTTGCGCCAATTGAGCTAACTTAGTCATATCATTGCTCCATCGATAGCTAATAGCTTCTGCTTCAGGCGCTATACCTTTTGCCTTAACATCCAGTCCTTGAGCGACAATTGTTCCGGCCACGTGGGTTGCGTGACTTCGGCGGCGTTCTAAAACGGCAAACTCTTTGGGATCTTCAGGTATAGCAGTATCCCAAGATTCGCGTAATTGAACCTTGGAACTTCCCGATTTTTCAAATTCTATATGTCGATTAAATACTAAATCGCCATCAATGATCCCCACCAGCATCTGTTGCCCTAAAAGTTGATTGAATACAGGATTATCAGAACTGATCAATTGTTCAACTCCACTGACCTTTCGCGAGACTTCATTGTTGGTTTTAAAGTAAATAACTTTATTTTGTTCTAGGCGTTGGGCTTGATAATAATTAGTTCCATCAACAAATTCCGTCTTCAATGAACGATTGTTTTTTTTGAACTTCAGTAATTCTTTATGTAGCATTCCTTCCTTTTGAGTTAAGGCATTAATTTGGCTAATTGCCTCAGTTGTCGTATACTGTTGACTTAATTGTTGACGAATGGCATTGGATTGCCCTAGCATCGTAGTTGCAGTAAAGAGAAACGAACACAATAAAAAAGATTTAATTCTGAACATAAGAAAGGTCTGTAGTTATAAACGTGAGATTTAGGGTAAAATTACGCCTAAAACACGGTTTAAATTTATAATAAATTAAGTCAATTCCAATATATTTCTATCTTTGACAAACATTAAATTTAAAACACATTTACCCTATGTATGTAAAAAAAGTAATTATCAGCGTGGCAATAGGCGCTTCTTTATTTTCTATTTCTTGTAAAAATGACGCAAAATGGGATGAAACAAACGCCTTTTATGCAGAAAGTACGTTGCCGTATCAGACGGCTGATTTTTCCAAGATTGGGAGCAAGGATTTTAAGCCTGCGTTATTAGAGGGAATGCGTCAGCAAAATAAAGCTATACAAGACATAATTGCCAACGCCGAAGAACCGACTTTTACCAATACCATGGAAGCATTGGAATTATCTGGGCTTCTACTAAATAGGGTGAGCAATGTTTTTCATCTTTTAACCGCAGCTAATACCAACGCAGAACTTATTGCAATCAACAATGAGTTAGCTCCTAAATTTGCGGCGCACAACGATGGCATTTACTTAAACGACGCCTTATTCGAACGCGTTAAAAAATTGAACACCAACAAAGATAACCTTGGTTTAGAACCAGAACAAACGAGATTAATAGAAGTTTACTACGAGCGTTTTGAGCAAGCGGGTGCGAATTTATCTGCAGTTGACAAAGAGAAATTAAAAAAAATAAACCAGGAAATTGCTACGCTGACCAATTCATTTAGCGATAAATTATTAGCAGCAACAAAAGCGGGAGCCGTTGTTTTTAATGCTGAGCAATTGGAAGGAGTATCTCCAGAAACGCTTTCTTCTTTCAAGCAAGGTGATAATCAATACAGTCTTCCGTTGAGCAATACAACACAACAGCCTATTTCGAGTCAGCTACAAAATGCAGCAACACGAGAGCAATTGTTCAAAGCTTCTTGGGAAAGAGCTGAGAAGAAGGACAGTAATGACACTCAAGAGCTCGTGATAGCAATTGCCAAAAAGAGAGCAGAAAAAGCAAGATTACTGGGATTTGACACCTATGCCGCATGGAGTTTACAAGGTACAATGGCACAAACTCCTGATCAAGTTTTCAAAATGCTAGAGACATTAAACCCTCATGCGTTAGAGGCGGCAAAAGAAGAAGGACAAATCATTCAAGAAATGATCCAAAAAAAGGGAGAATCAGCAACGTTAAACGCGGCTGATTGGTCTTATTATGCAGAAATACTAAAGAAAGAGAAATACACTTTAGATCAAGAGGAACTAAAATCCTATTTTCTATTAAACAAAGTATTGGAAGATGGTGTATTCTATATGGCGAAATACCTATATGGAATCAGTTATTTGGAACGCACGGATATCCCAGTTTGGCATGAAGATGTGAAAGTGTACGAATTTTTCAACCAAGATGGCAGTCCACTAGGGCTTTTTTATACGGATTACTACCAACGCGACTCAAAACAAGGAGGGGCTTGGATGAGTAATATTGTGGATCAATCCTATCTGACCAAACAATTGCCTGTTGTATACAACGTGGCAAACTTTCCAAAACCGGCAGAAGGAAATCCTACCTTGCTTTCGCTAGATGAAGTTATCACCTTGTTCCATGAATTTGGACATGCCTTACACGGGTTGTTTGCAGCCCAGACGTACCCTACATTATCGGGTACAAATGTATCCCGAGACTTTGTTGAATTTCCTTCCCAATTTCACGAACACTTTGCCTTTGATCCAGCTATCCTTAGTAACTATGCTAAGCACTATCAAACGGGATATATTTTGCCAAAAGAATTAGAAGAAAGTATTTATGCTTCAGCTGGTTTCAACAAAGGGTATGATTTAACTGAACTCCTAGCAGCAGCTGTCTTGGATCTAGCTTGGCACAGTATAGATGCCGATGCAACAATCACCGATATCCACCAATTTGAAACAGATGCTTTAACGAAATACAACATTTATTCATCGTTAGTTCCACCGCGATATCGCTCTACCTATTTCAGTCATATTTTTGGTGGAGGCTATGCTGCGGGTTATTACTCGTATAAATGGTCTCAGATGATTGATTATGACGCGTATGCTTGGTTAATGGAACAGGGAGGAATTAGCTTGGAAAATGGTACAATTTTGCGTAAAAAGCTATTCTCTCAGGGGAATACACTTCCACTGGACAAATTGTATCGCGATTTCAGAGAAAAAGATCCAACTGTAGATGCATACTTGCACTATGCTGGATTTACAAAATAATATACTTTACAAAGGGCGGTCAATTGATGATCGCCCTTTTTAATTGAAAATCTGTGGCCTTCTCATAGAACTAAAAGGAAAATACTACCTTTGCAACAAATTAAAAGCAGATGAATATCAAATTACTCGCTATTGGCAAAACGGACAATAAAGAATTGCAAACCTTGATGAATGATTACATTAAGCGTTTGTCCTTTTATGTAAAATTTGAAATGGAGATTATTGCTGACATCAAAAATGCTAAAAATTTATCGGAAACCCAGCAAAAACAAAAAGAGGGGGAATTAATTCTCAGCAAGCTAGCACCTACTGATTTTTTAGTCCTGTTAGACGAAAAAGGAAAAGAGTTCACCAGTATGGGCTTTGCGGATGAATTGCAAAAGAGAATGAATGCAGGTATTAAAACGCTCGTTTTTGTCATTGGGGGACCCTATGGGTTTTCTGACGAGGTCTATCAAAATGCGAAAGGGAAAATATCACTTTCAAAAATGACATTTTCCCATCAAATGATTCGCTTATTTGTGATTGAACAGCTCTATCGCGGCTTTACTATTTTGCGCAATGAGCCTTATCATCATCAATAGTTATTTTAATATACTCTATCTTGATCTAGCACCTGATTTCTCAGTTTTAGTTCTTCGATCAACACGCGCAATTGCAAGTATTTTTCAAAGTTTAATTCTTTGCTAAAGCCCAACTGTAGGCTATCTCTTCCTTGGAGTTTTTCAAGTAGTTGACTTCTATCGACTGCTTGACCTTCAAAGAATAAGTCATTAGAAGCATTTACATAGAGTAAATTAGCCGTTGTAGTTGGACGTTCAAAAACGTAATCAATGGTTTTAAACGGGAAAAATGACAAGTGTTTGTTCAACGTATCTGCATAGCTGAAGAAAACACCTTTTTCATCAGGGTGTAAACTATTCTTGTCGTACTTTTTATCCTTGACTTCTTTAATTAGTTCCAGCACTTCTTTTACATTGAGTTCACGTTGAACGTGAAAGATAAAATTTGTTCCGCCTATTCGATTGTTATCGTTCAGGTGTGGATGATTGCCCTCTTCGGCAACTTCAATGTAAATTGGGGAATGATCGTCTACTCCTTCTTCTACAATATAAGCAGCACGAGGCAGTTTCATTTCTTTTTTATCACAGCTTAAAAAAAGAAAAAGAAAAGGTAATACAAACAGTAATTTTCTCATATCATCAGTTGGTTTAAGATTTTTCTTACTTCACAGGCTTCTTTCACATCGTGTACCCTTAGGATACTTGCTCCTTTTTGCAGGGCAATGGTATTTAGTACACTCGTTGCATTGAGTGCTTCTTCTGGGGTAGTACCCAATAGTTTATAGAGCATTGATTTTCGAGAAATCCCTACTAATAAAGGTAGTTCAAAACAGTGAAACTGTTCTAATTTAGCCATCAGTTCATAGTTTTGCTCTAGACTTTTGGCAAAGCCAAATCCAGGATCCAAAATAAGATCATTAATTTTTGCTGCTCTAGCTTGGGCAATACGTTCCGAAAAATAAAAGCGCATGTCTAGGATTAGATCATCGTATTGGGTTAAGCTTTGCATGGTTTGAGGATTTCCTCTCATGTGCATCATAATATAAGGCACTTGTAATTGTCCAACCACCTCTAACATCCGATCATCTAGCCATCCAGCCGCGATATCATTGACGATTGCTGCACCAGCTTCAATGGCTTGTCTAGCTACTTCTGCGCGAAAGGTGTCAACCGACAATTTGATTGTCGGAAAGCGATCTACTAAAAGTGCAACAACTTGAACCAATCGCTTTATTTCTTGGGATTCGCTTACAAATTCAGCACTTGGTTTGGACGAATAGGCGCCTACATCAATAAAATCCGCTCCTTCTTTGAGCATTTTTTCGGCTTGATTCAAGAAGTCTATATCGGTTTTGTATTTGCCCCCATCATAGAAGGAATTTGGAGTTACATTTAAAATTCCCATAATTCGAGGCGTAGATAAATCAATCAATTCTCCTTTACAATTTATTGTCATACAGCACAATTCAATATTTTATCTTATTTTTATTGCGATTTAATTCTTTAAAAGGTGTAACATTTCTTTCAATGCCATAGTATTATTACTATTTTTGAAGAATAATCCATTACAAATATAGTTTAAATGAGTACTACTTCTATACAATATGATCAGGTAATTGCAATTTGCAAGGCGTTATTTCAAAAAAAGATGCACGATTATGGATGTGCGTGGCGCATCATGCGTTTGAGCTCATTGACCGATCAGATTTACATCAAAGCACAGCGCTTGAGAAGTATTCAAGAGAACACGGTACGCAGAGTCGATGAAGGGGAAGTTCCTGAATTTATAGGGATTGTCAACTACTGTATTATGGCGTTGATCAACGCAGAAATTGGCGTGGGAAAATATCCTGATCTAACGGCAGAAGAAGTGGAAAAATTCTATGACCAAGTGGTCTTGGAAACAAAAACCTTGATGGAGAACAAAAACCACGACTACGGAGAAGCATGGCGTGATTTACGCGTGAGTTCTTTAACTGATTTAATTCTGCAGAAACTGCTTCGCGTCAAACAAATCGAAGACAACAAAGGAAAAACATTGGCCTCAGAGGGAATCGAGGCTAACTATCAAGATATGCTGAATTACGCCGTTTTTGCGTTGATTCACCTTGAACTAATAAACGAGTAAATAACCATCAACCACTAATTATGAAAATCATTACGCAACTTTCGCGCATATTTGTAGGCGTATTATTTATTTTATCGGGTTTAGTCAAATTGAATGACCCCACGGGATTTTCTTTTAAACTAGAAGAGTACTTTTCTGAAGCAGTTTTAAACTTGCCTTTTCTAATGCCTTATGCTTTATCCTTAGCGGTAATTTTAGTTATTGCTGAAGTAATCTTAGGGGTTGCCCTCTTGATTGGTTTTATGCGCAAGTTGACGTTAACCTTATTGTTTTTGATGATTGTATTTTTTACTTTCTTGACGTTTTACTCGGCTTATTTCAACAAAGTAACAGACTGTGGATGTTTTGGTGATGCCGTACCACTGACCCCTTGGGGATCTTTTACCAAAGATGTGGTTTTATTGGTTCTCATCCTGATTCTCATTAAATTTAAATCACATATCAAACCTCTATTCAAAGCGAAAACCAATAATCTAATCATGATGATTACTGTTATTTTGTGCTGTTTTATGGGGTATTGGGTATTAAATCACTTGCCGCTGAAAGACTTTAGAGCCTATAAAGTAGGTACAGATATTCAAAAGGGAATGGAAATTCCCGAAGGCGCTCCTAAAGCGGAATACCAAATGACGTTCTATTACAACGTCAATGGAAAAGAGGAAAAATTTACAGATAAAGAATTGGGTAATATTCCGGAAGGCGCTGAATTTATACGCCGTGAGGACGTTCAACTAAGCGAAGGTTTTCAACCTGAAATTCACGATTTGACGATGGATTTAGACGGGGAAGAACACCTACCTCAAATGTTAGAAGAGCCTAAGTTAATTTGGATCATTTCTTATGATTTAGAACGTGCAGATGCAGAAGGATTACGCGCCATGAAAGACTTTGCCAATAAGGCTATTGTCAAAGGCTATGTCGTTGCAGGATTAACAGCTTCGAGCAATGCCGTAATAGCGGGAGTTGTCAAACAATACGAATTGCCTTTTGCGTACTATACTTCTGATGCAACAACGCTAAAGACCATCGAAAGAGCTAATCCGAGTATTGTTGTATTAGAAAAAGGAGTTATTATCGAAAAGAAACACTGGAAAGACCGCAATCAGGTTACTTTAAAATAGAGATAATTTGTTGGCTTATTTCATCAAAAAACTGGGCTACGCCTTGCTGACGCTTTGGGGCGTAGTCAGTGTTGTATTCTTTTTGTTTACCATTTTACCTGGTGATCCTGCGCGTATGATGTTGGATCAAAACGAAAGTGCAGCACAACTTCTAACGATTAAAAAGAAATATGGATTTGATCAACCGATTAGCAAACAATATGTGTTATATCTCAATGATCTCTCTCCTATTTCTTTACACAGTACCCAACCCGATGATTACAGCTTTCGCCAAGCGAACAAATACAGCGGGGTTGTCCTTCTTACCCTAGGCCAATCCGAAATGATGCTTAAACTACCTTACCTCAGGGAGAGTTTCCAGAAAAATGGCAAAACGGTGAGTAGTATTCTAGCGGAAACACTACCCAATACGGTACTCTTAGCGACGGTTGCCATTGGAATTGCCCTATTTATTGGAGTATTCTTAGGCATTATTTCAGCCCTTTACGTCAATACATGGCTGGACCGTTTGATTTCAATAGTCAGTACTTTTGGTATGAGTATTCCCTCCTTTTTTAGTGCTATTTTATTTGCTTGGATCTTCGGATTTCTCTTACATCAATACACTCAATTGCCCATGACGGGTAGTTTATACGAAGTAGATGACTTTGGAGAAGGCCGTTATATAGCAGTAAAAAACATTGTTTTGCCGGCGATTGTACTGGGGATTCGCCCGTTGTCTGTAGTGATTCAACTCATGCGAAACTCTCTGTTGGAAGTACTGGGCATGGACTATATCCGCACGGCTAGAGCTAAGGGTATGAAAACCGGACAAGTTATCTATAAACACGCACTAAAGAACGCATTAAACCCTGTTGTAACTGCCCTTTCAGGTTGGTTTGCTTCTATGCTGGCGGGAGCTGTTTTCGTAGAATATATTTTTGGATGGAACGGTTTAGGCAAGGAAATTGTAGAAGCTTTAAACACCTTAGATTTACCGATTATCATGGGAGCCGTACTTACTATAGCAACCGCTTTCGTAATCCTAACAATTTTAGTAGATTTGATCTACGCTTATTTAGATCCTAGAGTAAAGCTAAACAAATAATATTCAAACCCTATGAGAAAATTTTATATTGCCCTTTCTATACTAGCTTTAACAGCTACAGCTTGTAAAAAACAAACAGAGAAATTAGAAGTAATTTCAACTGAACAAGCAACCGAAACACCATCAACAACGACAGAAACCCCTGTTGATCAAACTCAATTTGCAGCAGAAGCCCTCAACCAAATCTTCTATAAATTAGATGGTGGAACGATCACTTTTCAAGAAATTCTAGCTCAACACAAGGGCAAAACGGTCTTGATTGACGTATGGGCTGCTTGGTGTCCTGATTGCATCAAAGCACTGCCAACAATGAAAACAATTAAAGCGGATTTTCCTGAGGTTGTATTTGTTAATCTTTCATTAGATAAAACAACCGAATCGTGGAAAGAGGCAATTGAAAAACACGGCATTGAAGGAGAACACTACTACCTCAATGACGAAAAACGCATGAAAGGTACTTTCGGGCAAGCGATTCAGCTGAATTGGATTCCCCGTTATATCATCGTAAATAAAGAAGGAAAAATTGAGCTTTTTAATGCAACAGAGAAAAACTTTGAAGATATAAAAGCCTTATTAAATACAAAATAATAATGATGAGACACCAAATTGTTGCTGGAAACTGGAAAATGCACAAGAATTATTCAGAAACCCATGTATTATTAGATGAATTAATCGAAGCCTTGCCTAGCGGGAAAGAAGTAGAAGTAATAGTTGCTCCTACCTTTACCAATTTAGCAAGTGCAGTATCCCATTTAGAGGGGACCAACATTCAAGTGGCGGCTCAAAATATGCATCAAGCAGAAGGTGGTGCTTTTACGGGAGAAATTTCAGCTCAAATGTTGTTGAGTGTTGGCGTAGAAACTGTCATTATTGGGCACTCAGAACGAAGACACTACTTTAAAGAAACAGATGCTATTTTAGCGGATAAAGTAAATACGGCATTGCGACACAATATGCGCGTAATTTACTGTATTGGAGAAGAATTAAAAGACAGAGAAAGCAAACAGTACCTCAACGTCATTTTCAACCAACTGAGAGATGGATTATTCCATTTATCTAAAGATCAGTGGGCCAGTATTGTAGTCGCGTATGAACCTGTATGGGCGATTGGTACTGGAGAAACCGCTACACCTGAACAAGCACAAGAAATTCACGCGTTTATCCGTCAAGAAATTAAACGTCAATACGACCAATCGGTAGCAGATAGTACTTCTATTTTATATGGAGGTAGTGTGAAACCAAGCAATGCAAAAGAAATCTTCTCTCAACCCGATGTTGATGGCGGTTTAATCGGAGGTGCAGCACTTGTTGCAGCTGATTTTGCAGCTATAGTACAAGCCATCTAAGGACTTAGCTGTTCTATTTGTCCCTAGAGACTGTCTAATATGCATAACAAGATAGGCCCCATCTAATTTTAGGTGGGGTTTTTTTATGCTATACATCGGTATATGATCATCCCTAGGTGTCTCATCCTGGTTTAGCTGTACAAATTGTATCTCATTATTGACTCCCTTTTGGTCAACTACAACAATTTTTAATCGAAGAAAAAAATCTAGTTTTTATCTCATTTAAAAGAGAATCCCCTGCTGCAACACCCTCTTTTTTATTCTTCAATTTTAGTTATTTATAAAGATTCTAAATAATTTACTTATCTTTGTCTCTTCAGAAATAAACTACATCATGCCATATAATCAAGAAATCATAACCTATAGCCAAGACAAATCGATTAAAAATGGGATTTACCTCAAAGAGTTGGCTCCTCATACCTTAGAAAAGGGAATAGTAGGTCATACGCATCGCGATGATTACTACGTGTGCATTTTGATCTTAAACGGTACTTTTAGCATCAATTGTGAGTTGCAGTCAAACGAATTAAAGACAGGAGATTTGCTGTTGATTAAGCCCTATCAAATTCACACCATCGAACATTTTAGCGAAGATTTTTACGCCTATTTTTTGAGTATTCAAGATTTTAGGATTCCGGATGAATTGACGTATCTACTGTTTAACTTACCACCTAGCCAACAACAGCTCTCCTTGCCTTTAGAAGCGATGCAAACCTTGTTGGAGACTATACATTTATTGCTAAAATACAATAATCAAAAAGAAGAATATACCACAGAGATCACCGATGGATTGTTTCAGGCATTACTTTATAAGATAGGTTCGCTTTACAAAGTAACCACCCAAATTCCAGAAGTATCAGTAATTAACCAATCCAACGTAATCACGTCAAAGTTTAAGCGTTTAATAACAACAAAAACGCATTTAAATCAGCCGTCATATTTCGCCAATCAGCTATTTATAACACCCGCGCACTTGAATGATTGCGTCAAAAAGACAACGGGCCAAACCGTGAGCTATTGGCTGAAAAACTCTATCATCAATGAAGCTAAAAGACTGTTGTACTATACAACGAAATCAGTTAAGGAGATTGCCTTTGAATTGGGATACGAAGATCACACCTATTTTTCGCGTTTGTTTAAAAAACACGTCAAACAAACACCTCTTCAATTTAGGGGTAATTGCATAGCAATTGTGAATTAATTTAGGGGTTGTAGCCGAGCAAACTTTCGTAAGGGTCGCCTTCCAACTGTAAAAGATTAGCAAAGGCGGGTTCTGTTTTCATGCCTGCACGTTTATATGCTTTTACTTTTTCTTTAAACAACTCTCCTTTTTTCTGTAGAATTTCATATTCAATACACAAGTGACGATAGCCGTATTGAGCTGTTACAGGGATTGTTTGCGCAAAAATTTCAACAGGAAAATGGTCAATTGTAAAATTAACGACATAAGCTAACTGACTGCGCTGCGTAAAAACAACCTCAGTAAATCCATGATACGTTTGAAAGTGTTCACGTACAAGTTGCTGAAAAGCTTGAAGATCATCAAAACTACAAGCAATATCGATATCACTGCTATCAATAGCAATGTCCAAGGGAAAAGTGCCTACAACCACAGGTGTAAAATCTCGTAAATAGTACAAGATTTTGTGGGCTGTCAAGAGATTGTAGACCGCTTGTTGTTGGGGTGATCCCCTCTTTAAATAATCGATAAAAAAGAAGTTCATTTAGGTTTAGTGAGCATTCATTTTAGAAAACAAATTGATAATCACGACCCCAAGCACAATGAATCCCATGCCTATGATTGCGGGTAAATCCGGCTTTTGTCCATAGACTACAATAGCAACTACCGTTACCAATACAATACCGATACCAGACCAAATTGCATAGGCAATACCAACGGGTATGGTGCGCAGTGTTAAACTCAAAAAATAAAAAGCTACTGCATACATCACAACGGTTACCGCACTGGGAATAATCTTCGTAAATTCGTTAGACGCTTTCAACGCACTTGTTGCAACTACTTCACTGACAATAGCAATGAGAAGAAATAAGAAATTTTTCACTGTGTATCAATTAGGATACAAAGGTAAGCTAGATTATCAAAATAAACACCTCATCTTTACTTTTCCTCCTCAAATTCATTGGTTCTCGCTTTTATTTCACTTATTCTCTCATATACCAATAATGATCAATACCATCTAAATCAAAGGTATAAGCAGCATGGAATCCTATTTTCCCCAATACGCGAATTGAACTTTCGTTTTTCACTTCAGAAACAGCGTAAATTGGGTGTTGTTGAAAATTTTTGGCTGCGTAATCTAAACACGCTAATGCAGCTTCCGTAGCATATCCTTTTCCCCAAGCGTCAAAGCGAAAGCGATACGCCAAATCTAAATATTCACGCAAGCCATTTAATCCGTTCTCAACAAGTTTAAATCCACACCAGCCAATAAATTCATTGCTGTCTTTTTTGATAATGGCCCAGCGACCAATTCCAAAATCACGGTATTGCTGTTGAATAAATTCAATGATTTCTTCAGCTTCTTCCATAGAAGTAATCACCATACTTCCCACGTATTTAACAACGCGCTCATCGCTGTCCAAATTGTAAATACCCTCCGCATCCTCACGGGTAATTTCTCGAATAATCAATCGGTCTGTTTCTATAATTGTCGCCATATTATTTTTGTATTTCTCACTAATTTAATAAAATAATCGGCACTAACCTTTTATTCTTCAGAAAAATCAAATTAATACCTAAAACTACTGATGATTATACGTCAGGGGTGATTGAGTTGAACTCTTTTTTAACGCTAATTTTGCTTGTACAAAAAAAGGGGTTGTATCCGTTGTGTAGATACAATCCCTTTTTGTTATATTGATGTAGACTTCTTGTTCTATTCTTTTGTGTACTTGGGAGGAATGGTTGTATTGTCTCCATCCACATTTCTAGTGACAATATAGTGTGGCGAAGCCATTTCAATATTGTTTTCTGCAAATACATCTTGCGCATGTTGTCGCAAATCTGAATAAATTTTTGCGGTTAACTTGGCTTCTTTAATGTAAACATTTAACTGATAGTCGACATAGAAATCTCGGAATTGATCTTGCAAAATAAACGGTTTTTGGCGTTTTAACACATGCTCCGTTCTGTTGGCTACTTCATAGAGCATTTCGTGTACCTTTTGCCAAGGAACATCATAGCCCACAGCAATAGTTGTATGCAAAATCAGGCCGTGTTCTTTAGCGGATTGTGAGTAATTGACCGTATGCGCAGACATTATGTTAGAATTTGGAATCGTAATAATCTCATTTTTGGGTGTTTTAATACGCGTAACCAATGCTGTTTTTTCCAAGACATCGCCAGTATATTCGCCTAATTTAATGCGATCGCCAATTTTAAAAGGGCGCATATAGGTGATGACCAATCCTGCCACTAAGTTTCCAATTACAGAAGTTGACCCCAAGGACACTACAATACCAGCAAACACAGAAACACCTTTAAAGATTTCGGAATCTGAATTCGGTAAATAGGGGAAAATCAGGATAAACATAAAAATAAACATCAAGGCACTAATGATGTTGTACGTTGGAAAAGCCCAATCGGGATAGAATCCTTTAAGGGTAATTTTATTGTTGGCAATTTTCTCTGCCAAAGAGCGCACAAATTTCTGCATATACCTAAAGATAAATACAATCACTAAGATGGTAAATAGCTTAGGCATATAGGCTTTTATACTGCGACCTACGGCTTTTAAAGGCGATAAGACATAATCTAAAAGTTGATCAGACAAGTGTTTGGTATAAGGAAATAGCTTAAAGATTGCCAATAAGCCCAAATACAAGAAAATCAATATAACGAAGAAACGGACAACTTTTGCGATTGAAATGGTAGTCAACATCGCGCGGTGGTCATCGATAATTCCAAATACCCCTTTAATCTTCTTCCCTCTTTGTTTCCAAATGGCCACTTTTACCCTGCGGTAGCAGTAGTAGATATATTTAACAATAAAAATCTCGGCTACGATAATCCCAATGGTTCCCGCAATTTGCAAGAGCAATTGCTGCCAACTAGTACTGAATTGTTGTATTTCTACCGCCTCAGCAATCTGTGATTTATAAAACAATGCCGCCTGAATTTTGCTCTTGTTTTCTTGTGTTGCTTGAATGGTGTCTACACTCATCAAAATTTCATTCTCATACATCAAATTGAGGTAGTTCCCCGTATCAACTAATTTTATAGAGTCCCCTTCAAACTGGTAATTATCAACCAAAGAAGCAATCTTCTTTTCTATGGATCTTGCGCGTTGTTTTGAGGTAAATGACCCAATATTCCCGTACACATTAAACAGCGTATCATGCATGACAATCACTGGGGTTTTTTCTAAAACAATATAAGCAGGTTGTACCGCTTCGACTTTTTCTTTGGGGTTCGAATTTTGGTCTTTTGCCCAAGTGATACATCCGATCAACAGCACAGTTGAAAGAATAAAAAAGCGAAAAATCAATGAATAGTATTTCATAGGTAAAAGGGTTCTATATATCAAACAAATTTAACTGAAAATTCCGAATATAAAATCTTATTTAGAGAGGTAACCACACTACTTTTCTTATTATTTAACACATTACCTCTTGATCCTATCTTGTAAAATAATACTTTCTCCATCACACTCCTCTTTTCCCCCCTATCTCTAGGGAGATACTTCTATAGCTCAGCTTTTAACAGCATTCAAACAAGCGGATTTAGTTACCTCCATAGACCATGCTCAATCAGATAGGAGTGGCAGTCGTATTACATGGACCATACAGCGCTAAAGCAATAAGACAAAAGGCCAATAACGGTGTAAACAAAAAAGAGGTTAAACGATACGTTCAACCTCTTTTTAAGCTAACTAATTACAAATGAATAACAATAAATAAATTATTTATAGGCGTTGATTTTTACAATATTACCAACGGTTCCATCTCCTAAATCTTGAATTTCCAACCCTTTTGTAAGTACTGCTGAAGTTCTATTTAGCAAGTATACATAGGATTTAGCTGCTGCTGTAATTGGCACATATACGTCATCTCCTTCTGCGAATGGCGTTCCAATTTCTGCGATTAATCCTGGTTCAACTAATCCTTCGATCCATTTAAACTCTCCTGTTTTCGCATTGAACAACGCTAATTTGTTTGCTGGAGCCATGTTCCAAGATTGGTCCGTATTCGCAAACATATTTAAGATAAATTGATCTTTACCTACTGCATATACTTTGTACACTTTATGCCCCCCTGATTTGGCTTCTAGATCAAAGTAGTATGAGCTATCGAATTTCAATGTATTCTTATCAAATTTCAATACTGCTGAAGGTTTAGTAGAAAATGCACCTTTGTCTTTACTAATCATCGCTGATGGCGAGTACACGTAAATATCTCCACTAGTCCCTTTACCAATAGTCGATACGCGGCTAGATCTATAACGAGCAACAGCAAAACTCATACGATCATCTTTCACTACGTTTTCTAGAACTACGCGGTTTTCTGGGTCTTTTGACATATCTAATTTAAAGATAGCCAACCACACTCTATCTCTATAAGCTGAAGTATTATCTTGATCACTATTGGCCGTAATTTTAAATGGCTCAATTGCCATAACAAAACGGTCGTTTCCGATGTCTTCTAAACCTGCAAAGTTTGCGTATTCGCCTTCTTCTGCAATATTTTCAACATTTACATAAGACGTAAACTCGATAGCACCTGTCACTCCATTAATGAAGTTGAAAGCTTGACCTTTTTTGCCATTTTCCAATTCAATTCCTCCAGTTGTAGAGATCATAAATCGTCCAAAAGCCGTGATAAACTCCTCTCTATTTGGTAAATCTACCAAGGTATTTTCTTGTAAACGCAAGTCTTTGTTTAACATCCAGCTTTGCATTCCCGATGGATCCCCTTTTCTGTATTCAAAAACATAGGCACGTAAATCTTTGAAGGTGTAAATGTTTTTCCCTAAGGCTGTTTTACCGTTTCCTCTAACGCTAATTGTCCCTTCTTTTAGGTTATCCACTTCTAAGAGTAGATTTGTTTTTGATGCACTAGCTCCTAGAATATATTTAGTTCCAAGTAAATCTTCTGGATTTCTTGACCCATCGTCAATGATCTCTTCATCATCGCCATCGCCTCCTTTTCTTGAATTATCATCACTTGAACAACTTGTAAAAGAAAATGTACTAACTAAAAAAGCGAATACCATGGTAGATAGAACTCTTTTTTTCATTTTAATTTGGTATTAATAGATTATTATTTCGGTTATTTTTAATAGCTATAACGGATTTTAAACATCACGCTTCTTCCTGGTTTTTGGAAGCTATAGTTGTCATAGGCCAATTTGTCGAATAGGTTATTGACTTCCGCTGTAAGGTGTAAAGTATTTTTAAACAAGCTATAAGAAGCACTTAGGTCGTGTACCACCTGAGAGGGAATCCAAATAGGTTCTTCACCAATACTGCTAAAATCATAGCTATAGTGATCGATATATCTCAGGTTATATCCGATATTTAAGTTATTTCCATTGTGCCCTAGATCTTTGAAAAGCAAACCAGCATCAAGGGATCCGAAGAAATAAGGTTCATTTGGAATGCGCTCTTCGTAATAGGAGTTTAATTCGGTATCACTGCCAATGGCATATTTTTGTTTACTTCGAATACTTTGGGAGGTAAGACTTCCGCCTATTTGCAAGAAATCGTTGTACACATATCGAGCCTCTACATTGAGTCCGATACTCTCTACTCCACCGATATTCACACTAGATGCACGTGAACCCGATCCATACGGATTGCTTCTTATGTAGTCTTCCGTTTTGCGATAAACAAAGCCTGCATCTGCAAAAACAGCATGTACTTTATCTAAAACAGTGGAATAGCTCAAGTTGAAGTTGTAGTTATTTCCTGCTTCTGGTTTCAAGGCTGTATTTCCCCATACCATATCACCATCACCAAACAATTCACTGTCAGTCGGCAAGCGATAGGTCTTCTCAAAAGAGGATTTTACTTGGAAGTCCTTCCACAGATACGTAGCGGCAATTCCGTATCCACTCTTATCTACACTGGTACTTTCACTTAAATACGTATGTTTAATGGAATAGTGTTTTCCAAAGATGGATACATTCAAATTATCTAGGATATTGTATCGGTAGGATAAAGCGGTAATATTTTTCAAGCTTCTACGCGTAGTTTCACTTTTCTTTTCGCTTTCAGTTTCCTTAACAGCTAATGGATCTTCGGTTTTTCTATTGAAGTAATAGATTACGTTGTTTAAGCTAAACGCATGCTTATCGTTAACCTTATAACTGATAGTAGCGGTAGTTGAACCATTGTGATCAAAGAATTTCATCAGAGAAGCACCTCCTCCTGATTCGCCTTTTTTCATGGTTTTGATGCGTTCACCTGCCCAGTTGTACTTGTATCTTGAGGTATCAATATTTTGGTTGTATCCCGCATTATAGGTAGAAGTAAGTGTTACGTCTAAGCCTTCAGTAAACAAGTTGCGCTTGCTATATTCTAAAGAGGGCATAATCGTTACGGAACGGCGTTTTTTCTGTCCGAACACTTTTTCCATTATGGTTCCCGTTTGCACTCCTTTTTTTCCTTCTCCATACGTAAATCCAAGGAGTAGTCGATCGGCATACGGCTTGTCTATCACCCCTACTTTAGTCACTACTGTTGCCGTTTGGAAGCGATCGTTGAAACGTTTTACCCATTGCTTATCTTTAGAGTAAACCCCTGTTTTTAAATTGGCAACGGGAACGTATACTTTGTAGTTGTTATCAGAATAATTTTGAAATGCATTCACTTGAAAGGTCATACCATTATCGAAAACCTTACTTACATTGAGGTGGCTTTTATAGGTATTGAATGATCCCGTGGCAAATGAAGCGTCTATTCTAGTTTCTTTGCTTTTGTTAGTGATGATGTTTACCGCTCCTCCTAATGCATCAGAACCGAATTCAATGGGAACTACCCCTTTGTACACTTCGATGCGATCAACCATGGTAATAGGTAGGTTGTTAATCTTAAATTCACTGCCAAATCCTTCCATGGGAACTCCATCTAAAAAGAATCGAATATGACGACCACTAAATCCATTCATCGAAAAAGTATAATCCGATCCCTCTGCTCCATCTCTTCTCACTTTTACACCAGACACGCGATCCAGTGCTCCTGAAACATCTAAGGATGTATTGTATAAAGGTTTAGCATCGATGGCAATGACATTATAGGCCGATTCTCTTACTTTTTCAATGGGACTCTTCACCTGCAGGATTACATCATCTAAAATGGCTTCCTTTCCTTTTAGAACTATGCGTTTCTTTACGTGCTCTCCATCTTCTACTTTGACGCGAACCGATACTGTTTCATAACTCACATGTTGTACTACTACATCGTAAGTACCACCAGTACCTAGCTTTAGTTTGAAGGCTCCTTGATCATTGGTTAAATCACTTTTGTTTGTTTCGGCTATGACCACTGTTGCATAATCGATCGGCTTTCCATTTTCATCAAGCACAAATCCATCAATAATCGTGGGTTTCTGTTGTGCATGAACAGCAAATAATTGCCCTATGACGCACGTGGTTAGTAATATAAATTTCTTCATTGACGAATAAATTATAGAAATTGGTAAATGTATTTTTATTTAGACTTAGTATAAACAGCATGCAAATATATAGACTTTTTTAACATATCTAAAAATTATTTAGACTAATTTCAAATTGTGTTTGATTCGTGAATGAGATATGTGAATGATAAACTCAGAAAGCGAGTTGATTGTGAAATAGAATACAACTAAATTGAGGAAAAGTATACTAAAAACAAAAAAGAGAGAATTAATATTTAATTCTCTCTTCTTCTTGAAATTCTTTCATTTCGCAGTGTTGGACCTGATTTTTTTGAATTATTTCGCTCTCTGTCGAACTTTTTCTTGGGTCTTCTATCTTCTTGGGTATTGAAGTCTGTCTGTGTAGTTCGGTTGTCTTGTTGATCTGCTGCGCGATTCAGGCTTGCTTCTTCGGTTTTAATTGAAGGGGCGATCAATTGATTGAGTTCAGCTAATTCTGCAGCTGTAATTTCGCGGTATTGTCCTACCGGAACATCGAGGCTGATATTGATAATTCGAATGCGTTTTAGCGCGACTACATCGTAGCCAAAATACTCACACATACGGCGAATTTGACGGTTAAGGCCTTGGGTAAGAAAAATGCGAAATACGAAGCGACTAATACGCTCTACGCGACACTCTTTGGTGATGGTATCTAAAATTGGAACCCCCATTCCCATACGCTGGATAAAGCGATCGGTAATTGGTTTATTTACCGTAACGATATACTCTTTTTCGTGGTTGTTTTTTTGGCGTAGTATTTTATTGACAATATCACCATCATTGGTCATGATAATCAATCCCTCGCTATCTTTATCCAAACGTCCTACTGGGAAAATACGCTTGGGATAGTTGATGTAATCCACGATATTATCTCTTACTTTTTTATTGGTGGTACATTCAATACCCACGGGTTTATTAAAAGCTAAATAGACAAAATCCTCATCAGTTTGTCGGATTAATTTTCCATTTACGCGGATTTCATCTGCATCAGTTACCTTCAATCCGAGTTCAGGTAGCTTTCCATTTACTGTAATGCGTCCCTCTTCGATTAGTCGATCAGCTTCTCTTCTCGAGCAGAACCCAACCTCTGATAAATATTTATTTAAACGCGTTTCTTGATTTTCCATAGCGCAAAAGTAAATAATAAATTTCGTTACTTATACAAAGAAATTCGTTCTAGCTTAAAAAGGTGAGAATTGTTTCAAAAACCACTGCATCTTGGAGGCTATGTCCTAAATTGGCAGTAGAAACAACGCGATTATTTTTTGCTTGCAGGGCCTGATGAAAAGCAGTAGCCTCTTGATAAGACACTTTTTCGTCCAGTCTATCGTGTATGCATAGAACGGGAATATGGATGTTTTGGGTTGCTTGTGTACTGCTATAACGCGCGAGCGGGTGTTTTAGTAGCGTTTCTACATAGTGCAGATAAGCAAGACACAGGCGATGCTTATAGCCCAAAAGGGTGAAGTATTCGGCCAAGATATGCTCAAAGCGATCGAAAGTACCCAATAGCACAACTTTTTGCACCGTGGGATAGGATTTGGCACTCAACTGTTGAAAGGCGGTGAAAGCTCCTAGAGAATGCGCGATTATCCCTTGTGGTTGAAAGTGTTCTATTGCTATATCAATAACTTCTTGGTAATTTTTTACGCTGAGATTTTTTCCTTTGCTTTGTCCTAGGCTTGGCGCATCAAAAGCCACCAGGCGAAAAGCAGTTCCCACATAAGTTTGCCATTCTTCCCAACGGGCACTGTTGCTCTCCCAACCGTGGATTAAGAGAATCAAGGGTTTCTCTGTCGCTTGGGCATTCCATTGGTAGGTGTAGACCAACTCATCTTGATAGATAAAAGTGCTAATTTTTGCCTGCTGTAAAAAGTTTGGTAAGTGTTTAGGGGAAAGTTTTCCCTTGCGCGGTGTAGAAAATAGTTTGTGCACCCAGTAAACAGCTTTATTTATTGAAATAAGGCTAATAAGATTCACTAAAGTGCCAACTGCTTTTTCCATATACAAAAAAAAGCCTCTTAAAAAGAGGCTTTATCTTATTTTAAACTAGCGATAATCGCATCGATTTTTTCTTTTTCTTCTTCTGCTAAAGCGCTGTCTACAAGAATACGTCCACTGTGTTCATCGGTGATGATCTTTTTACGCGCAGCAATTTCTACTTGCGTTTGTGGTGGAATTGTAAAATACGATCCTACAGAAGCCCCTCTTTCGATTGATACTACTGCTAATCCATTTTTCACTCCGCCTCGGATTCTCAAATATGCATTTAATAAACGCTCTTCGATATCTTGTTTGAACTCGTCTGATTTAGCCAATAACGTTTGCTCTTCGCGTTCTGTTTCTGACATAATGTTTTTCAACTCAGCCTCAATGTGCGTTAAGTGTTCATTACGTGCATTCAAACGCTCCTCTGTTTGAGCAATGTTGAGCTTTTTATTTTCGATACTCACTTTCATTTCACGAATGTGTTTTTCAGCAAGCTCGATTTCTAACTTTTGAAATTCAATTTCTTTTTCTAAAGAGTTGAATTCTCTGTTGTTTTTTACTTCGTTTTGTTGCTCAGTGTACTTTTTAATAGCTTCCTTAAACTCTTCAATAGCTGATTTTTTGTCTTTAATACCAGCCTCGATGCCATTTAAATCTGCATGAAGTTTCTCTAAGCGTTTGTTAAGTCCAGCAACTTCGTCTTTTAGGTCTTCAACTTCAAGAGGTAGCTCTCCTCTCATATTTCTGATTTCATCGATTCTTGAGTCAATCAATTGTAAGTCGTAAAGCGCTCTTAATTTCTCTTCAACCGTTAATTCTTTTTTCTTTGTCATCGTTATAAGTAGTTAACTGGATTCGTATTTACTGTTGATAAAATAACTGCAAAATTAGGCATTTTTTTTGAAAGAAACTCAACTATATAATTTTTTGTATATCTTTCACTCTCAAAATGCCCGATATCCGCCAAAACAAGCTGATTTTCAGCCTCATAAAATTGATGGTATTTTAAATCTGCCGTGATAAAAGCATCTGCTTTTTGTTGCAGAGCGGCTTTGATTGCAAAACTTCCCGAACCGCCAAGCACAGCAACTTTTTGAATGGGTTTACCCAAAAATGCACTATGGCGAATTCCTCCCGTTCCTGTTTTTTCTTTTACCATCTCCAAAAAGGCGCGTTCTTCCATTGGTTCTTTTAATTCGCCAATCATTCCCATCCCTACATTTTGCAAAGCATTTTCCAGGTTGTAAATTTCATACGCCACTTCTTCATAAGGATGGGCTTGAAACAAAGCAGCGAGAATTTTTCCTTCTAAGTGCTTTTCGTAGATTACTTCAACTTTGTGTTCACCCACCACTTCTTCTACTCCTGCTTTCCCAAGTACAGGGTTACTTTTTTCATTTCCTCTAAAACTTCCTTTTCCTTCTGACACAAAGCTACAGTGATCGTAATTGCCAATCGCACCTGCTCCAACGCCAAACAACGCCTGACGTACTGCCTCTGTATTTGCTATTGGAACATAGGTTACCAATTTCTGGATGTAATTGGCTTTGGGAATAAGAATGCGTGTATTTTCCAACCCCAAGGTAGTACAAAATATTTTGTTTACTCCTTCTTGATGATTGTCCAAAGCGGTGTGAATCGCATAAATGGCGATATCGTGTTTAATGGCTTTGATGACTGCTCGTTCAACGTAGTTTTTACCCGTAATTTTCTTTAACCCTGAAAATAAAATGGGATGAAAACACACGATCAAATTGCATTTTTGTTCAATCGCCTCGGTTACAACGGTTTCTAATGCATCGTGACACACGAGAATTCCGCTTACTTCTTGTTCTGGACTGCCGACCAAGAGTCCTACGTTATCAAAATCCTCTGCATAGCCCAAAGGCGCTAATTCTTCTAAAATGGGAAAAATATCTTTTACTTTCATATTCAATTACTAGCTGTCACTCATTATTTCTCAAAGATACAAAAACCGTTTTACTCCTTATCTTCTTTCTTTATTCCGTCTTTATAATACGACAAGGCCATTCAAGTTTTCCTTCACTCAATTCGTACTATTTTTTTCTAAAAGTTAAAAAAAGTGATACTTTCGTAAGATGAAATTACTCCGTTTTTTACTTTTTCCATTTGCCATTTTATATGGTTGCATTACAGGGATCCGCAATTGGTTCTATGCAATTGGTATATTTAAGCGTACCTCTTTTGATCTTCCGACTATTGTTGTGGGTAATCTCAGTGTGGGTGGCACGGGAAAAACGCCTATGGTAGAATACATCATTCGCCTGCTAAAAGACCGGTATCAAACCGCAACCTTAAGTAGGGGATATAAAAGAAAGAGCGAGGGATTCTTCTTGGCTAATGCGCAAACGACTATGGAGCAAATTGGAGACGAACCTTTTCAATACCACACTAAATTTAACAACATTAACGTAGCTGTAGATGCCAAGCGCGTCAATGGTGTTCGTTCTATTTTACAAGAAAAACCACAAACAGAGGTTATCGTTTTGGATGATGCCTTTCAACACTTGGCCTTTCAAGGTGGATTATACGTTTTACTCACCACCTATGACGATCCTTATTTTAAGGATTTTTTACTGCCTACAGGCAATCTACGAGAATCGAGAACAGGGGCTAAACGCGCCGATATTGTCGTGATTACCAAATGTCCCAAAGACCTTAGTCTCCAACAACAAAAAAGCATAACACAACAATTACAATTAAAGCAAGGACAATTGTCTTTTTTTACGTATATTGATTTTAGTAAAATTGCATATTCAAAGTCTGATTCAGTGGAGGTTACTCGATTAATTCAGGAGGATTTTATTTTGGTAGCAGGCATCGCAAAACCACAGTCGTTTTTCGATCATCTCAAAAAAGAAGACACCAGGTGTTTGACTTTTCCTGACCACCATCATTTTTCACCTGCAGATATTGAGTTAATATTGAAGACAGCAGCGGGAAGATCGATCATCACAACGGAAAAAGATTATGTTCGTCTCAATGGACTTCTTCCTGAACGTCAATTATTTTATTTACCTATTCAAACCGCTTTTTTAAACCATAGCGAAGCGTTTGACACTAAAATTTTAAACTATGTGGGAGAAAGTACAAGAAACCGTTAAATTCATTATTGAAAAAACGAATTTTAAACCGGAAATCGGTATCGTTTTAGGCTCAGGATTGGGTAATCTAACAGCGGATATCGCTATTGAGCATGAGATCTCTTATGCTGACATTCCTAACTTTCCTGTATCTACTGTCCAAGGACACAAAGGGGCCTTAATTTTCGGATCAATAGGTGGAAAAAAAGTTGTTGCCATGCAAGGGCGTTTTCATTACTATGAAGGATACGACATCAAAACGACGGTTTTTCCCATTCGCGTAATGAAGTACTTAGGTGTAGACACGCTTATTGTTTCCAATGCTTCTGGTGGGGTTAATCCTACCTTTAAAGTGGGTGATATTATGATTATCAAAGATCACATTAACGCATTTCCCGATCATCCATTACGCGGACATAACGACGAGCGTTTTGGTCCTCGTTTTGTCAACATGAACGAAGTGTATACTAAGAGCATCATTGAGCGTGCAAAAGCTATTGCAAAAGCAAAAAATTACGATCTAAAAGAAGGGGTGTACTACGGCTTACAAGGTCCAACGTTTGAAACACTAGCTGAATACAAAATGGTGCGTGCTGTAGGTGGAGACTGTGTGGGAATGTCAACCGTTCCTGAAGTAATCGTAGCCCGTCACATGGATATGAAAGTATTTGGTATTTCCGTGATATCAGACATGGGAAATGAAGATGGTATTGCTGACGTAAACCACGACGAAGTACTAAAAGCAGTACAAGCAGCAGAACCAATTGCCCGTGACTTAATCAATACTCTAGTTGGTCAATTATAATAAAAAAGGCTATCAATTTTAAAATTGATAGCCTTTTTTAGTTTACGGTTGACAAGGTATGGTTAACTGTGAACCCTTGTTGTAAACTAATCTATAATCTGCATTTTCTTCATAATAAAAGTTGCATTTTTATTCTGACAAATGCCATCCCTAATTTTGTAGTCGAAGTGTAAATCGTCATTTTTAATTTCCACTTCAAAACACTTATTCATTAAGACAGTAGGATACTCATTTGTTGTATTACACACCTCTAAATCATGGGTAGCAATCATACCATAGGTCTGTTCTCGAATTAGTTTGTGAATCACCCCAATGGTACCACTCTGTTTATCATCCGAATTCGTTCCTCTTAGAATCTCGTCTAATAAGACGAAACAAGATTCGCTTTGCACTTGTTCAATAATCATTTTCAGGCGTTTTACCTCTGCATAGAAGTAAGATTCACTGTCTTCTAAGGAGTCCGTTAATCGCATGGATACCAATAAAGGCAATGGAAAAAACGTCGCTTTTGTCGCGCAGATAGGCGCTCCTATTCCCGCTAAAACTAAATTCACCCCAATGGTGCGCAAAAACGTACTTTTTCCAGACATATTAGACCCTGTTAGAATCACAAAGCGCTGATTAGAAAAATCGATGTCGTTGGTTACGCGTTTTTTAGCATTTAACAAGGGATGTCCCAAATTTTGGAAGGCCATTTGTTTGGTGTCATTCAAAACGGGGAAGGTGTAGCTTCTGTTGTTGTACGAATAGTTTCCTAAGGAATTAAAGGCTTCTACTTCTCCCACAATATCGATAACGGTTAGCACCAACGCTCCTTTATCTTTTTTCCACTTCAAGAATTTATGCAAGACGTGAACGTGAAATTGAAATAATCCATTAAATAAAATCGACACAAACAAGTTGGCAACGGTTTCGAGTTGCTCGAATAAGCGAGATAGTTTTTTCAGTTCCACGCTCGCTTTAAACGAATCACTTTTAATTTCTTTCAAGTACATTTTCATGCGCTCCGTTGCAAATTCTTCTTTTTCAATTCGCTTGATGATAGCGCTATAGCTTTCAATGGTTTCGTGTATTTTTTCAACGCCACCAAGTTCCGCTTGAATTAGTCTTACTTTAGCCATGGCCATAATGAGGTTCAACGAGAAAACCGTTGATGCGATATAGCCCCATACGATATTGGAGGAATCGACAAAAAAGCCGATGGATGCCACAACAAACACCAGAGGCAAGGCATAAGCGAGTGCTAAAGAAAGTTTACTCAGCGTATTTACCTTGGATTGACTCCATTTTTTTAAGCGATCATAAGCCTCTTTATTTAGGTTAGACAATTTACTGTAGGCATAAATCTCTTGTCTCCACTCAACCTTTTGCGACAGCTCCTTAATCACTTCCTGATTTTTGAGGATGTCTTGCTTATTGCTTCTACTTTTTAAAAGGGTGGCTAAATGCTCTTTTCCTTTATAAGATGCGGTTCTATTTAAGTATTGATAAATAGATTTTGGTCCAAAAATATCTAGGTCAAAGGCATAAGGATGATCTGGTGTATGGAATTCAGCTCCATCGTCAAAAGGCCATCGATCTTCTTTTAGAAAAGCATCTTCTTCATGATTAATTTGCATCAATGCCTCAGCATAACGCATTTTCCACGAATAAGAGGCATGAATACGCAAGAAAATTAAAAAGACTAAAACCAATCCACCTGTTATGTATAAATACTGATAATCTGCCCGTGATACAGACAAATAGAAACAATACACAATCGCCAAAAAAGCGACTAAACGCAAGGCGCCTACTATTTTGTACTTTTTTCTAATCTCGTTGTATTTATCTTGGTAAAGCGCGTGTCTCTTGGCGTATATTTCCATTCTTTTAAGGTTTTAGTTTTAAAAAGGTTTTTTGTATTGGTGTTAACAAATATACATAATTAACCAAGGGAGCTCCGTATAGATGACAAAAGAATCACAGCGAATTTCATTTAAAAAAGAAATAAATTATCTTTATTTTTTACTTATACCTTACCCAATGAATACGACAGCCCTTTTTAGCACACAAGGATATCTTTATTTCCCTCATTTTTATGCTGATCATGAACTAGCAGAAATTGAATCTATTCTTTTGCATTTTCACCACCAATGGTTAAAGGAGCATCAAGATGAATACGAAAAAAGACTCATCAACAGCCACAGTATTACATCGAGTTCGTTTATTAGTGAAAGGGAACGCTTGGCTCTTTTTGAATTCATCACCCAAGCCAAATTACGCGAAGTCATAGGTGGTATTTTCCCTGAAAAAGCTTTATTTCTCAATACACAACTTTTTTTTGATCCCTATAATCCGGTTCAAAAGAACTACTGGCATCGCGATATTCAATACACGGGAATGTCTCTAGCGGAACAAAAGGAAAGTATAAAAACGCAACAGGTCATTCACTTTAGGATTCCCTTTCGAGCAGAAGAAGGCATTGAACTCATTGCAGGAACACATCGGGAATGGGATGTACAAGAAGAGGAAGATACTCGTTTGTGTTTGAACGGAAAAACACCTAGTGATCCTTTAGCTAGGGGAAAACAAATCAAATTAAACCGAGGGGATTTGCTCGTTTTTTCTGCCAATATGATTCACCGTGGTTTATACGGAAACAATCGCCTGGCCTTTGATCTTATTTTTTGTGATGATCACCCTCACTTCCGCTCCTTTATTGATTCAAACAATCACCCTAGCTCAGCGGAAAAACAACAGTTGAATCACACGGACTTCTTTCTATAAAAAAGAGGAAACTTTTTAGGTCCCCTCTTTTTCTTCAATCGTACTATGAACGATCTATTTTTGGTATTTCAACCTAATAACTGCATTGTAAATCTAGTATGCGTCTATAGTGACTCTATTAGAAACCGTTATTTTAATAGAGTCATTATGGACTCATTATGGACTCATTATGGACGTACCACAAAGAAAACATGTCTCGTCCTTGTCTCGTCCTACTATAACTGTACAGCTCTTGTTTATACTCCTGTTATCTACTATACCGTTTTTTACTTTTCTCTTTTATTTTTTCTTTTACTACTTCTTTTTTTAATCCCATGGATTAGTTGTGGAAAGGGCGTATTTCCCACCACCTGTAAAAAACAAGCCTGCGGCTACCAAGGCATACATCATCAGCAATTCTACTGCCCATCCGCCATTTTCGTTGAGGCTAAAAATAAGGCTGCTTTGTACGAGAAGCACCGCTGTTATACAGTTGATTACAAATACAGCAGCTGCTAAACGCGTTCTCCACCCCAGTATTAACAGCAGAGGAGCGATCACTTCACCTACGTATACGCCATACCCAAAAAAAGCAGGCAATCCCTTATCTACAAGTACTTGTTGGATAAATCCAATGCCGTGTATTACTTTGCCAATCCCATAAAACAACATGGGAAATCCGATAGCGATTCGACTAATTAAAAGTCCTGTGTTTGCGTTTTTATTCATTATTATTTCCAGTTAAAAATTTACTTTTACAAAAACCCCATAATTTTCTAAATGGTCCCAACTCATATTAAATTGTTCAAAATTAGCTGCCAACCCCAAGGCTACTTTATCTTTTTTTGCGCCTATTCTAATATGTTGAAAACCGCGGGTATATTCGTGTCGATTGACATTGCCAACCGCAGAAAGGCGAAAGAGCCCTTCCCATTCTTGCGTTAATTTGGGCGTATATTCTAGTAATAGTGATTGTTCTAATGTGAAACCTTTTTGGTAGGTTGTTCCCACTCCATATACCCCAATAAAATTTTTTCTCTTTACTTGATACTGCAGGTAAACACTAGCGAATTTGCCTGGGTTTTTCACTCCAAATCCCGCATTCAACACAAAGTTTTTAGGTAATTTATAAGCGATCGTATTGCGAACAAAAAAGATATTATGTGTATCCTCCTCATATTCAGAATCGAACAAAACTAGATTTTGGATACTTAGGTCATCGGAGAGGCGATGGCTTATCGTATGGGTATAAGCAAACGATCGATGCCCAAGCATCACATCCGGTGTATAGGTTGTAGATTGCCCCAAAACAGGAAAGGTTAGCATTCCTAATAGGACGATAAAAAAACGAGCGAATAGCATCTGTCTATGATTATTTACTTTCATAGGACAAATGTATTCGCTCGTTAAAACGTGGTTCTTAAGATATCTTAAGAAAGACTATCGAGGTGTTTTTTCTTGAGATAGCTCAAAAATTCGGGAGTTACCCCCAAATAAGAGGCGATCATATATTGAGGAACGCGTTGTTCAATATTGCGGTATTCTTTAATAAAGCGCTGATAACGCGTATACACGTCCACACTCATATTTTCGATTGTACGCTCTTGTAAGGCGACATAGGCGCTTTGTATTTTTAAACGAAAAAACGTAGATATAGCGGGTATTTCGATGTATAATTGTTCGAGATTTTCTCGGCTAATTTGCACAATCACTGCAGGTTCAATGGCTTGAATAAACAACTTAGATTCTTTTTGTGCCAAATAGCTGTATAAATCATTGATCCACCACTCTTCAATGCCTATTTGCAAGGTGTGCTCTTGCGATTGTTCATCTAGGTGATAACAACGCGCGCTTCCTTTCGCTATAAATCGCATGTGTTGAGACAATTGCCCAGGTTGCAGCAGCAATTCCTTGCGCTTGAGGGAAACAACTTCCGCCACTTCGTTTAGGCGTTCTATCTCTCGATCGGTCAATCCTATGGTTTGCTGTATATGCTTCACTAAGACCTCTACATAATCTTCCGTCATGTCATTGTTTTTTTTATTGAATTACCATCTCCACACTTGGGGTTCTTCTTTCCAAACGAGTAATCGAAATTCTTCGTATAAATCACTGGTACCAATGGTATGTGTATCGCGTATTCCCTTGCCGAGGACTAATTTGTGTAAAGTACCTGAGTAGGTACCAACCCATAGGGTTGTTTCATCTTCAGACACAGCAATGCCGCTTATTGTACCTCCCAAAAAGTGCTGCCACACTTCTTCACCCGCTTGATTGATTGCGCGAATGTAACCATAAGCATCTCCTAAAACATAGTAATCTTCCAAAGCAACGCCTTGGTACACGCGCATATTCTCATCCATATAAACAAAATCCTCACTATCTTCATAGGCTTCTACACGCATCCCGTCCAACTTTGTGCCATCTACTCCAATGGTTATTCCATTATAGAAATGACATGAGTTGGTAATCAATTGACTGTCATCTTTGGAAAACAGACAAAAATGCGGATAAGACGATTGAGGACCAACACTTCCTACCTCCTCTCCGTTGGCAGTCAAGATGCGGTGGTCTCTCCCTTGATCGCCTACTACGATATAGGTATTATCATGCGATAGGGTTGCATTTTCCATATCAATAGAAAGTTCATACCCCTCTTTTTGCGCTTCTTTTCTCTCCTCTTCTGTGTATAGGGGATGAATAAGCTTTTGCTTCTGTTCTTCTAGCAAATATATTCCTTCCATCGAAAGGAATAAAACGCGCTTTCCATCGTTAAATGGGATGAGTTTTGAAATACCTATTTGAGTGAGATCTCCTAATGGAAATTCCGCAAGTATAGGACCACTCCAACCTTGTTGAGTTACTATTTTATCCGCATAGGCAATAGCCATTACATTGTTTTGCATGGATTTGCCCAATCCTTTAATTTGCTCGTCTAGTGGACGAACAGAAGTGCCAGATACCAAGTAAGCCGTTCTGCGTTCGAAAGAAGTTCCCGCTAAAAAAGCAACCGTATGAGCATCAATCGCTACGAGATCACCAATATATTGGGATTTTGTTTCTAGAAATGGGATTAAAGGCGTATAAGCCGGTGGAAAGTCTGCTCTAAAAGCATCTACTGTATCTTCTAAATTGGCTTGCTTCAGGGCTTCAAAAACTAGCTCTCCCAAATGATCTCTTTTGTCTTCTGCTTCTTCTCCTTCCCATTTATCCCATCCGTGTTCATTGCCAAAAGCAACCATCTCATTAATCGCTTTGGCGTATTGTTCTCCTTTTAAAAACCACTCTCTTTGTGGGGTTATCGTTTTTTTGACTTCTTGTTTCATCCTTCCTTTTTTTATTCTTGATAAAGGTAGTTTTATTTCTGTTGTATCATTATCCCTAAAAATGTGGATATTCCATACAGAAAGAGCGTCACTTTGTTTAAGGCGAATCTCTCTTTTATCCGCTATACCTGCTCCCCTTTCATCATCTTCGACCAATATAGGTATGGCAAGAAATGTTTTTTGAGCATCCATAAACGCCAATGTTCCTTGTGACTGGAAAACACCAACATCTGCTTCAATTTGGGATCGGGAATAAACTCATTTTTATAATTGAATTCTGCCAAGACCATTTTGCCATAACCCGTTACAAGTGGACAAGAAGAATAACCATTATAGCTTTTATTGGTAGCCGCTTGGTTTTGAATTAATCGCATAAGATTATCCACGACTACCGGTACTTGTTTGCGAATAGCCGCTCCCGTCTTTGCCGTTGGCAATCCAGCTACATCTCCTAAACCAAAGATGTTGTTATACTTGTTGTGCTGTAAACTATGGTGATCCACATCTAACCAACCAGCTGCATTGACTAAATTTGAAGTTTGGACAAATTTTGGAGCTGTTTGAGGAGGTGCCAAATGCAAGAAATCAAAGGGCATAGCCACCACTCCTTCTGCTAATACTTGGGTTTGTTGATCGTCCGAGGTCACAAAGCAATGATTATCTTGTGCATTCGTTGGTTTAAAATAGGCAATTTTCGCTTCTGCATCAATGCGGATAGGATTGTGCAACGGCATAAAATCAATCTGATAACGCTCAATCACTTTCAATAAAGTATCGGCAATTATTTTAACGCCAAAAATTACACTCCCTGGCATGGGAAAATAGACCTTTGTTTTTTTATCTATTCCTTTCTTTCGAAAGTAATCACAAGCGAGATACATGATTTTCTGAGGCGCACCGCCACATTTGATTGGCGTACTGGGTTGCGTAAATATAGCTGTACCTCCTTCAAAGGCTTGCAGTTGTTTCCAGGTGTATTCAGGATCAATATAATTGCTGCAAACCACTCCCTTTTCGACGGCTTCTGCTAGGCCTTCAATTAAAGAATAATCATTGACTAACCCTGGGCACACCACCAAATAATCGTAAGTTATGGTGCCCTGTTTATTCGTTTGAATCGCCTGATTATCGGCATCAAAGCGAACTACTTCTTCTTTGATCCAGGTAACGCCTTTGGGAATCAGGGATCCCATGGGACGAATAGTTTTTTGCTTGTCATACGCACCTGCGCCGACCAAGGTCCAAGCGGGTTGGTAATAGTGTAGATCTGCAGGGTCTACCAAGGCAATTTCTAAATTCGGGTCTCGCTTTTTTAACTGGGCCGCGGTCATAATACCCGCAGTTCCCGCTCCTATAATAAGGATTTGATAATGCTTTTTCATGGGGTGAGTTTTTAGTTTGATACTCCAAAATAGGCATTAATATTGGAATAGTATGTAACAAATGTTACTGATATTGTGTGATTTACTTCTTGTATGATTTTGATGAAGTTAAATAAAATCTCCCTCCTATTGGCGCTATGCCATCGTTTTGATTAACCATTGGTCTATATTCCGTATCTTTTCCTCCTCTACTTGATAGGCTTGAGCATAGGATGGCCATTGTTGAACGAGTGTCAAGCAGTTATCGATAAGTTGCGCTGGGTTTCGAATAGAATTTTGTTCTGCAATAGCGATCAAATCTGCTCGTTTAAAATCCTTACGCTTTCCATTAATACTTAAGTTATGTTGACTTACCCATACACTATCCGGGCGATAAGCAAAGCAAATATCATAAGCAGGTGCTAATTTCCACTTGCCTTCTTGTGTCATCAAAAAAGAAAAGTTTTTGGTGTGATCATCACAGTTTCGCGCAATCACGTTAAAAATCATTCGCTTAAACATTTGTTCCGCTTCCGCATAGGACAATCGCAATTGACGCATGGTTTGAAAGACTTGCTCATAGCTATAGGAGGTAATATTCGCAAAGTCGTAATGCTGTATGGCACAAAGCGTTTGGCTGTGAATTTTTTGGTTGCCTTTTATTCGATCAAAGCGCTTAGTCATAAAATGCACACGATTATTTTCTTCAATTAAGCGCGATTCCATCATTTCAATCCCAAAATCGGTAGCCATTTTATAATACGCCATTTCTACACGACCATAGCCTTTAGATTCTCCAAACTGCACGTCACTGACTTCGTCAAACTTGATGATCCAATGTTCAAAATCGGAATCTACAAGAGCTTGTCCCGATTTGATTTGTCCTGTTTTTTCGTTATAGGCAATAATCGCTTTGGGGCGTGCGCCTCCTGCTGATGTTCCCATTTTTAATACATCCATCATCACATCCTCCATATTGGCTTGGGTCTGAATTGAAATATTTTCTTTTTTCTCCAAAAGCAATTTAGTGGTTTCAATTAATGCCGTCAGTTCAATATCATAAGAAGGAACTTCTTTGATCAAGGTAGGTTCAAACGATAGCGCGCCCATGCCTCGTTTACCGATGAAACACAGTAGTTCCACCGGATTTAAACTATTGTCTGGGCGTCCTTGTCGAGCCAGCCAAGCGTTAATCAACTCCTTTCCGTACCGATCAGGTAAAGCATCTGCTAGTAAACCGGGTAAACCTTTAAAGGTTTCACTATCGCGAAACTCGGGAAAGCTGTAAATTCTATTTTTTGTTGGCATTTTGAGTGGAGCAATAGGAAACTGCTCTAAATTAAATTTAGGATCGTATTCAAAGCTGGCGATTCCTCTCTGTGCATCCCAGGCTACAGCACCTACTAACTGACCATATAATCGAACAAAAGCTGTTGTTACCATCCTAAATCAGTATTATCCGGATTGTCTTCCCTTAGTTTAGACGCGCGTTGGCGTTTTTTCTTCTCTCCTTTAGCTAATTGCAATGGACTTAATTCATCCCTTACTTCAAAAGACTGTAAAACGTACAAGGCATCCAAGGTGCGCAAAATTTTAATTAAGTTAACTAAAGATAGATTGTCCCCTCGTTCGATCAAGCTCAATGTTGAACGACTAATTGCCGCTTGTGTAGCTACCTCGTCTTGGGTTAGATTTTGCTTGATTCGCGTTTGTTGGATAAACAATCCAATCTGTTGGAGTATTGCTTTATCCGAAAGTATACTAATGTCCGATATACTACTCATAAGAATCGAATTTAACTATTAACAAATGAAATATCACTCATTAATTAAAAACTATAACTAATGTATGAAAAATAAGTCAGTAATACAACTAAGTCGTTTTAATGAATGATTTAGTGGACAATAAATATTTTGTGTAGTATATCTCACCTGGTTTATATTTTGTTTTGTGTTCGATGAATCTTTACTTTGCGCGGTTTGCACGGTTTGTTAGTTGAACGGTTTGTAAGATAATTGTGCTTTACAACGAGCATCGAACGAAGAGCAACGAGCGACGAGCAAAGAGAAACGAAATTTGCACGGTTTATCTCACCTGGTTTATATTGGTTTTGGTGTTTGATGAATCTATGATTTGTTATTTGCGCGGTTTGTTATTTGCACGATTTGCACGGTTTATCTCACCTGGTTTATATTTTGTTTTGGTGTTCGATGAATCTATGATTTGTTAGTTGCGCGGTTTGCACGGTTTGTTAGTTGCACGGTTTGTAAGATAATTGTGCTTTACAACGAGCGACGAGCAAAGAGCAAAGAGCAACGAGCGACGGGCAACGAGCGACGGGCAACGAGCGACGAGCAAAGAGCAACGAGCAAAGAGCAAAGAGCGACAAGCAAAGAGAAACGAAATTTGCACGGTTTGTTAGTTGTGCGGGTTATTCTTTGTGCTATATAGTCAATTTTGAATCTACAATCACTCGCCTAGTGGGAAAAAACAATTTGTTGTTTGTATTAAATATAAGCTACTGTTTTATTAGTTTAAATTTTTAGTTAAAACAAAAATAAACAGCACTAAATCAATTATTTAAAATAAAAAATAGTTTATTTTTATTCATCACTTAAACCCCAACCCGTCCATGAATAGAAGAGAAACTTTAAAACCCATCCTAGCAGTCGATATGGATGAAGTTCTTGTGGATTCTATTACTTTACTAGTAGAGCAATACAACAAGGCTTACTCAACTAATCTAAGTAAACAAGATCTTTTTGGAAAAACCATTTATGAGTGCTTGCCATCCTCACATATACCCTTTATCAAGGAACAACAAAATAGTGTGGATTTTTATCAAGAGGTAGCTGTTATGGAGGGCGCACAAGAAGGCATCGCAATTCTTTCAGAAAAATACGATATTTATGTTGTTTCAGCAGCTTTAGAATTTCCTCTTTCTCTAGCTTCACGCTGTACTTTTATAGCCAAAAACTTCCCTGAATTAACGTGGAAAAAACTGATTTTTTGTGCGAATAAACCTATAATTAAAGCGGATATCATATTGGATGATATGACGGAAAATTTAGTTGGATTTGGCGCAAATGGATATCTGTTTACAGCCTATCACAATGCTATGCTCAAGTACCCCAATCGACTTAATTCTTGGGAAGAAGTGGTTGAACGATTGGGTTAAACTGTTGTACCTCTTTCTTCCAATTCAAAGTTGAAGATTCACCAAAATAAAAGGGTGCCCTTTTGGACACCCTTTGTAAATTATTCTCCTTTTTTCGCACGTCTTGCACGCGCTAAAAGTGTATTTTTTAGTAGCATGGCAATGGTCATCGGACCAACTCCTCCTGGTACTGGGGTGATGAAGGCTGCTTTTTTGCTTACTTCTTCAAAGTCCACATCTCCAGCAATTACATAACCTCTTGGTGCGTTTTCATCTGGAACACGTGTAATTCCCACATCCACTACTGTTACGCCTTCTTTTACCATATCTGCTTTTAAGAAATAGGGTACTCCTAACGCAGAGATAATGATATCCGCTTCTCTTGTAATAGCAGCGATATCTTTGGTACGGCTGTGTGTTAAGGTAACCGTTGCATCTCCAGGGTATCCTTTTCGGCTTAGCAAAATACTCATTGGGCGACCAACGATATGTGAACGACCAATTACGACCACGTTTTTACCTGCAGTTTCCACTTTGTAGCGCTCTAATAACTCCATAATGCCGTATGGAGTTGCTGGTAAGAACGTTTCCATTTCTAAGGCCATTTTACCAAAGTTGGTTGGATGGAATCCATCAACGTCTTTGTCTGCATCAACCGCCATCAAGATTTTTTGCTCGTCAATGTGTTTGGGCAAAGGCAATTGAACAATATACCCATCAATCGCAGGATCTTCATTCAATTCTTTAATCTTTGCCAATAACTCTACTTCTGTTGTTTCTTCAGGTAAAGCGACTAAAGTAGATTCGAATCCAATTTGTTCACATGATTTTACCTTACTTCCAACGTAAGTTAAACTTGCTCCATTGCTTCCCACAAGCACTGCTGCCAAATGAGGTACTTTTTCTCCGCGTGCTTTCATTTGTTGAACTTCAGCAGCGATCTCGTTTTTGATATCTTCTGATACCTTTTTTCCGTCTAGTAGTTGCATTAAATCGTAATAATTAGTGTGTTGTTGTATGTAAAATAAAGAAGGTTTAAACTTCATTGTGAACCTTAAACCTTCTTTTTAATTTTTATTGCATGCCTTTCATTTGTCCCATCATTCGCATCAAATTCTTTCCTTTTGCTCCTTGCATCATCTTCATCATTTTACTCATTTGATCGAATTGTTTCAACAATTGATTGACTTGTTGGATATCCGTACCTGATCCTTTGGCGATACGTTGTTTTCGCTTTGCATCTAGAACAGATGGTGTTGCTCTTTCTTTTGGTGTCATCGAGTGGATAATCGCTTCGATGTGTTTGAACGCATCATCTTCAATTTCGACATCTTTCAATGCTTTTCCTACTCCTGGTAACATTCCGACTAAGTCTTTCATGCTACCCATTTTTTTCACTTGTTGGATTTGCGATAAGAAATCGTCAAAACCGAACTCATTTTTCGCGATTTTCTTTTGGATTTTACGCGCTTCCTCCTCGTCGTATTGTGCCTGTGCACGTTCCACTAAGGAAATAACGTCTCCCATCCCCAAGATACGATCAGCCATACGTTCTGGATAGAATACGTCAATCGCATCCATTTTCTCTCCTGTTCCGATGAACTTGATCGGCTTATTCACTACGGATTTAATAGAAATCGCAGCTCCACCGCGTGTATCTCCATCTAATTTTGTAAGGATTACCCCGTCAAAATTCAGACGATCATTAAATGCTTTAGCTGTATTTACAGCGTCTTGTCCTGTCATGGAATCCACTACGAACAAGGTTTCATGTGGCGCAATTGCTTTGTGAATATTGGCAATCTCCGTCATCATCTCTTCATCAACGGCCAAACGACCAGCTGTATCGACGATTACGACATTAAAACCATTTGATTTCGCATGTTTAATTGCATTCTCAGCAATTTGAACCGGATTGTTGTTTCCTTCTTCTGAATATACTTCTATTCCTAATTGCTCCCCTACAACATGCAACTGATTAATAGCCGCAGGACGATATACGTCACACGCTACCAATAACGGTTTTTTATTCTTTTTTGTTTTTAAGAAGTTCGCCAATTTACCCGAAAAGGTTGTTTTACCTGATCCTTGTAAACCTGACATTAAGATAACAGAAGGATTACCCGATAGATTAATTCCAGCAGCTTCCCCACCCATCAATTGCGTCAATTCGTCTTTCACGATTTTGATCATCAATTGACCCGGTTGAAGCGTAGTCAATACATCTTGTCCTAAGGCTTTATCTTTTACTTTATTCGTAAAATCTTTGGCAATCTTAAAGTTAACGTCGGCATCTAAAAGGGCTCTACGCACCTCTTTTAAGGTATCTGCAACGTTTACCTCTGTAATTTTACCATGTCCCTTAAGAATATGAAAGGCTTTATCTAATTTATCGCTTAAATTATCAAACATATCGGTATTATTTACTACTTTGAAGCGCCAAAGATACTATATAACTCCTTAAGTCACAAAAAGCAAAAGCAGGAAAATAGTCTTTTTTAAAAATAATATCGTCTGCACTGTTATTTTCTTCTCTTTTTAGGGAAGAAACAGCAGGTATTGCTGCCTTGTTTTTCGCACCATAAAGCTTTTTATTGCTATTGGAAACTCCATTTCCGCGATTTAATTCGTACCTTAATTGGATGAACTAGAATTATTCCACTATGAAAAAAGTAATCTTCCTTCTATTCATCTTAACGATGCAGGCGCCTCAAGCGCAAACGATAGATGATCAAATTGAACAAATTTGACAAGCACATGAGATTCCCCAGTTGACCTATGCGGTGATTACCCAAGACAGTATTCTCAGCTTGGGAACATCAGGCACACACAAAAGTACAGATACGCGTAACAATGCGTCCTTGGTCGACTATTTTCACTTGGGATCCAACTCCAAAGCGATCACCGCTTTTATCGCGGCTACCCTCGTTCAAAAGGGGCTTATTAGCTGGGATACAACCTATTTCGATTTATATCCTGAGGCAAAAAAACAAGCCAAACCCGAATATTACAAGGCTACTCTTGCTGATTTTCTGTCGCATCGTGCAGGGGTTCACGCCTATACTAATGGTACAGAACGATTAGCTCTTCCACCTTTTTCGGGAACAAAACAACAGCAGCGAACCGCTTTTTCTCAGTTTGTGCTGACTCAAGATCCCGTTGAAACAAAAGAACCGTACTTCTATTCCAATGCAGGATATTCGATTGCGGCATCCATGCTGGAAAAAGTAACGAACAAATCATGGGAAACACTAGTTCAGGAAATTTTAGGAGACGAACTACACCTCAACTATGTGATCGGATGGCCCAATCGAAACTTAGAGGATCAGCCTTGGGGACATGCCTTGTCCGAAGGAGAACTAACTCCTGTTCCACCGACATTTGAATACGACCTCAGCTTGATTGAACCTGCTGGTGATTTAAGCATGACTGTCTTCAGCTACATCAAGTACATTCAGCTCAATTTAGCTGGTCTTTCAGGGGCAAACAACGTACTTTCTGCCGCTTTGTATCGCGATTTATTTAGTACAAAACACCCCTATTCCTTAGGATGGGTAGTGACAAAAAAAAGCAAGCAACTACAATATGAACACGCCGGTTCTGATGGTACGTTCTTCTCCTACTGTTTGATCGATACCACTTCACATAAAGCCTATATTCTACTAGCGAATAGTGGAACACCTCTAGCGCAAGAAGGTGTTGCGCAAGCATTAAAAGTCTTGCGCCAACACTTGTAGATTCTTCCCTTTTTAACGATTTCATTAACTTGACAGGGCTAAAGCAGCCCTGTCATTACGCCAATTCAAACTCCACAATCCTTTGTCGATTTCCTTTTGTGTCAATCACATCCATACCAAAAAAATCAAAACCATTGCGTTTGAGGTCTTCCGGTGAAATAATTTCTCCTGAGATCAATTCAATTTCCCCTTCTTCATTTAAAAATTCTTCCATTTCATCGTCATAATCAATACCATAATACGCATAGACGAGGATTTCAAATTCCGTTTCTCCACCTAAATGCAACGGTTGTAGTTCTCCCTCCCGTTGTTTGAGTACTTCTTCTTCATATTCATCACAAAATAGCGCATCATAGCCGTGTTTGGCATAATCAAAAAGGAGAATACGCTCCTTGGTTTGGCAATCTTCTGCATAGATCACAACAGGAAAATCGTCTTGATCGACCAACAGTTTTATAGCTTCGTCATAGGTTCCACAATAGTAGAGCTTAAACTTTCTTCCTCCTGTGGTGGATTGGATTTGTCCCCTCCATTCGATATCAATCATGTCTTGAAAATACAAAGGTTCTTCATAGGTTACAACATCGTTTAAGTACGTTGGGGCTAAATAAGTTGATGGATTTTTCATATGCAATAGGTATTAAAAGAGCAAGGTACTTCTTTTTTGAAGCACAAAAAAATCGAATTGTACCTCTGCGAATAATATGTAATTTTGCAACAATCAAATACAGAACCATGTCCACGCCCGATGTAGCTTTTAGACGATTTCAATCGGATATTCAATCGATCAACAAACCACAAAAATTCACGTTTCCTTTTTACTACGAACCTCATCCTTTGAGTATTGTTGCTTGTGAAGAATTACAACGAGAGCTAGAAACTAACGAAGCACTCCTTTCTCTTTTTGATCCTTCTCATCCGTTGTGCTTACCTGCGGGTAAAATGTTTGGGGTATTGATTGTAGAGAACCAGGCGGGTGAATTGGGTTATTTACGTGGTTTTTCCGGTAAACTGGGGCCTTATACGCATTTGGAAGGTTTTGTTCCTCCTGTTTTTGACTTGTGGAATAATGATAGTTTTTTCACTAAAGGCGAAGTGGTTTTAAACGCGATCAACGCCCAAATTGACAAGCTACAACAAGATGGCATTTATCGAAATGCCAAGCAATTGCTTCAACAGCAAACGGCCACAGAAAAAGAGGCAATTGCAAATAAGAAACAGTCCCTCAAACAATTGAAAAGCGAGCGAAAAGCTCTTCGTGAAGAACGAGAAAGTCAACTTAATTCGATTGAATTTGAAGCATTTAACGAAGATCTAATCAAACAAAGTTTACGCGACAAGCATGAATTGCGCGTATTAACTGCCTATTGGCAAGAGCAAATTGAGGCGACTCAACAAATAATTTGCGATTTTGACGCCGAGATCAACCGATTAAAAGAGGAGCGCAAACAGAAGTCGAATGCCCTACAACATCAGCTATTTCAGCAGTATCGCTTTCTCAATTTCAACAAAGAAGAACAAGATTTGCTCGATATTTTTGAAAAGACAACCCTGCAACAACCGCCAGCTGCTGCAGGAGATTGTGCGGCACCTAAGTTGTTGCAATACGCCTACCTCAACGATTTAAAACCAATTGCCATGGCTGAGTTTTGGTGGGGAGAATCGCCAAAATCAGAGATTCGAAAACATCAACACTACTACCCGGCTTGTAGAGGTAAATGTGAACCTATTCTCGGTCATATGCTACAAGGCCTCGACGTAGAAGACAATCCGCTACTGCTGAATCCCGAGTTACAACGGCCTATTGAAATAGTATATGAAGATGAGGATTTGGCCATTATCAATAAGCCGGAGGAGTTTTTAAGTGTTCCTGGAATATACATTCAAGACTCCGTTTATGAACGTATGAAAATTCGCTACCCAAAAGCAACGGGACCTCTTATTGTTCACCGTTTGGATATGGCAACTTCGGGTATTTTAATTATTGCTAAAAACAAAGAGGCACATAAGGCACTACAGAGTCAATTCATCAAAAAAACGGTAACCAAGCGCTATGTAGCGCTTTTAGATGGGATCGTTCAGGAAGACGAAGGATTCATCGACTTACCCTTGCGCGTCGATATAGAAGATCGTCCCCGTCAAATGGTGTGTTTTGAACATGGTAAACCCGCTAAGACAAAATGGGAAGTTATTGAACGCAAAGACGGAAAAACCAAAGTTTACTTCTATCCCATTACGGGAAGAACCCACCAACTGCGCATGCATGCCTCTCACCCCATGGGGTTAAATACTCCTATTGTAGGCGATGATTTATATGGGACCAAAAACACACGCCTCTTCTTACACGCAGAAGAAATTGCGTTCCGACATCCTAGAACCTATGAAACGGTACGCTTTCAAGTGAAAGAACAGTTTTAGGTTTGTTTTGAGGTTGATTGAGAATTTAAACAACAACGTGCAACGAGCAAAGTGCAAACAAAAAAACCAAAATTCCGTATCTTTAACTAAAAACTAAGGTATGGCAGATAAAAAAACACAACTACGACTACACAAAAGAATTGCAACGGGTTTATTTCTAGCGATGGCATTTGTTTATTTCAGTATGGTTTATCTGCTCAAATACGCTCCTATGGCATGGATGGGCTATGTCAAAGCGTTTTCAGAAGCCGCTATGGTGGGTGCATTAGCAGATTGGTTTGCGGTAACGGCTTTGTTTAGACATCCTATGGGATTAAAAATTCCACATACCAACCTCATTGAAAATAAGAAAAATGACATTGGAGATAATCTCGGGAGTTTTGTTACGGATAATTTTCTTACCCCAACGAGTATTCGCCCGTATATCAATAAATTAGAAGTTGCCTCTTTTCTTTCCAATTGGTTAAAACAGCCCAAAAGCCAACAGCTAATTGAACGAGAAATAGGCTTTTTGATTCAGACGATTTTAATGGATTTAGACGATCAAAAGATCATTGGTTTTTTCACTCAAAAAGCCCAAGAAGGAATGGATCAGATTCAATGGCAACGCCTTATTTCACAAGGACTTCAATTTGCTATCGACCAAAATGAACACCATCGATTAATTACTTTGGTCCTACCCAAAATTCAGGTGTACGTGGAAGAACACCGAACGGAAATTTACGAACAAATCATAGCGAAAAAACCTTTATTGGGGTTGATTGGCGGAAAAACGGTAACCAACCAATTAATTAAAGGCTTACTAGCCTTCTTAGCCGATATTGAACATGACGAACAACACAAGGTTCGTCAAGAAATCAGCCTACAACTCCATCAATTAGCTCAGGATATTGCCTCTTCTCCAACTTGGAAAAACAAGATTAACGAAACGATTCATCAATTTATTACGGAAGATATACTACATCAATACCTCAGCGATTTCTGGAACAACAGTAAGCAAACCCTTTTACAGCAACTAGAAGAGGCGGATTCTCCTTTGCGCGCCTATATTCGCCAGGCGATTCAATCCGTTGCGACTAGCCTCGAAAACGATCAAGAGCTACAACAGCGCTTAAATCAATGGACACAAGTCACGCTCTATCGCTTAGCTTTGCGCAATACGCAAGAAGTAGGCACGTTAATTCGCACCACCGTTGATCAATGGGATGGGCGTGAACTCAGCGATAAACTCGAACTGGAAGTGGGAAAAGACTTGCAATTTATTCGAATTAACGGAACCTTGGTGGGAGGTTTAGTCGGATTACTAATTTACTGTATCACCCAGCTTTTGTAAACACACAAATCGATTGCGAATGTGGTCTGTCAACATCTTTTGAACTTGAGGGTCCGATTCCGTTTGCTTCAAAAAGTCAAAGTAAGACAATAATTCACGGGTTCTCCCAGGAGAAAGGGTAATATTGGCTGTACTCAAAAAGGTATCAAAAGAAATATGGGCCGCACATACATAGTCAAAGAGGTATTCTTTACCTCCTCGTTCTAATAGTTCTTGGGCAAGCAGATGGTAGTTGGTAAACACGGAGAAACTCACTTGAGCGACTTTGCCCAACTCAATGAATAAATCGCGAATGAGGTTTATATTAACGGTATGAATCTGATCACATACAATACTGGCAATTTGTTGTCTAAAGATGTAATTCTCGTCTTTAAACTTAGCCCCGAATTTTCCGTTCCATTTTAGTTCCAACCAATCGCGATCAGTAGGATTGTAATTTTCAATAAAGCTCTGGATTTCAACATATTCTACCGACATACTCCTGTTTTTAATTTATATTTCCCCTTGGAGCTAAGGTAAGACATAAATTTTTGTTTGAATTTGTTCACTGGACTTTTTACAAAATAAAAATTATACGCTGGACTACTCCTTGCTAACTAATTAATACACAATCCAAAAAGGAATACATTGAGTCAAATTCAATGGATATCCTTTTTGTACTGTTCTATTTTATATCTCTTACTAATTAACACTGCTTCAGTACAGCAAAAGCATATTATTTTTGCATTTGTCTGCTCAAACAAAAAAGCTCCAATCAAGGAGCTTTTTTATTTTTATATCGAAAGAACATTACTTAAACTGGTTAATATCTACATCAATTTCACCATTAGACAAATAAATAGGCGTCATATACTTCCTATCCCATGGATCATTTGATCTGTGAATATAACCTTCAAACTTACCTTTAACTCTATTGTTTTCTAATCTCAAATCAATAGTAAAAGGCGAATTAGATTCAGAATCAGTATATTGATAAACATAAGCAAAGATCTTTTCTGGATCTAAAGGATTTGACGTAAATGGTGAAAATTCTATACCTTCAAACTTTATATGAGAGTTGAAATCTGTTCTAAAAACAAGAAGAACTTTGTTTTTATGAATGGAATCAAGGATTAGTTCCGATTCAATAAAAAAACCTATTATTTCTCTATTTTCGTTTGTGTATTTTCCTTTTCTAATTTCTTTGAAATCCAAAAAATCATCATCGTAAATCATAGCTATAGAATCTTTGGTATGCTTTACATCGTCCACGTTATGATCAGATGAACACGAGACAAAAAGGGCAAAAAAAAAGATAAAATAAATAGTTCTCAATTGCATTATTGTACTTTTTTTTCATCTTCAAATTATTTATAAGTTTCTAAAACAGTCGAAACAAACATATATTAATTGTGTTAATTAAACAATATAAGTCTTAATAGCCAAAACAAATTATCTAAAAAGATAGAGAGCGCCTTTTGAAGCACTCTCTATTAGAAAAAATAGAACTAATCTTTTTATTTTAACTCATCCTCAACTTCAAAAAAAACAATAGGTTTATTCTTTTTGGGGATTTTGACAATATGAAAAGGTTGAGTCTCTACCAATGTAATATTTCCTTTATGTAAACGATCAATGGTGATCACAATTTCCTTCTCCTGTTCTTCCACCTTGACAACATCTATACTATGTCCTCCACTGCTTTTTACTTCATCAATTACAGTTAATGCTATTTCGTTGTTAAAATTAAGTTGTACCGCTTCTAATTTACTAGTAGTATGACTATTTCCATATTCTAAATAAGAAATATGGTTAAGCAATTCTTGCCATTCTTCCGCATTGTGTATAACTCGATGCTCTCGTCCTTCTCCCACATCCAATCTGCTTGACATATAGCTATTCAAAATATTTTCAATAACTAAGGGGGTATTTTGGAACTCCCCTTGATTATCATCGCTATTGCAAGCTCCTAAGCCGAACAATAGACAAAGTAGTATTCCTATTTTTTTCATTTTACTTAATGTTTGATTATTAATCGTTGTGTTCCTACTAAACTTCCATCACAGTACAACAGTACCTCATAAAAACCATTGGCATAACTGGACACCTTTAACACTTTTGATCTCCTTAATAGTCTTCTGATACTCTCCACTGATAATTTCAACCTCACCAAAATAAGTTGTTTCCTCTTTAGTCAAAGAAGTTATTTTTAAATTGTTTCGCTCCAATCTTGTCCGATCGAAGTCACTGGCTGCCCTAAAATTAACTCTAGTTTTCTCTAATACTAGCTCAACCTTTTTTCCTTGATAGTAATAAAAAGAACTTTAAGCTTTAACAAATAACCCAAAAAACACAACTAAAACTAAAAAAGGCACTCTATTTATCACAATATTTAATTTATACTTTATATTAAAATTTAATTTTAACCTATATTATATTAATTTTAACGCAAAAATAAACATTTTAAAACTTAATAAAAAATTAAATCCCCTTGCAATATGACTTCATAAGAAATGCCTCAATTAGAATACATCTATTGAAGCATTGTACAATATTTTTTTCCAATCTTAACATTCTAATCGTGAGACTGAATAATAATCTCTTACTCTTGCTGATTTTTGTCCAAAAAAAAAAGCAGTAAATAAAAATTTACTGCTTTGTTGTTTATTATTATAGTAGAAATGGCGCTTTATTTCAACATTTCTTTTAGTTCTTCTATACTTACCGTTTGTTGTTCTCCTGAGGTTAAATCTTTTACGGTGTATTTTTGTTGTTGCATTTCCTCACTTCCCGCTAATACAGCAAATGGAATATTCTTTTTATCTGCAAATTGGAATTGTTTACCCATTTTTGCTTTATCGGGATAAATTTCTGTTTTAATTCCCGCGTCGCGTAAATGAGCGGCTGCTTTCATGGCGTAACTCATTTCCTCATCACCTAAGTTTAAAAACATCACACGCGAAGATGCATTCACTGTTGTTGGGAATAAATTCAATTCTTCCATCACCAAATAGATGCGGTCTAATCCGAAAGAAATTCCAACACCACTCATGTCTTTCAGTCCGAAGATTCCCGTTAAATCATCGTATCTTCCACCCCCACCGATCGATCCCATCTGAACCGTATCAGGAGCACCAATTTCAAAAATAGCTCCGGTATAGTAATTCAACCCACGAGCTAAGGTAACATCTAAATTCAATGTTGCTGTAGATAAGCCAATTTGTGCAATTTCTTTACCAACAAAAGCTAACTCTTCTACTCCTTTTGTTCCTTGCTCCGATTCGGATAAAAGCTGACCTAATTGAGCTATCTTTTCTTCAAAAGTTCCCGTAAAATTAAATAACGGTTGTACTTTCTCAATGGCTACAGCCTCGATGCCTTTCTCCATCATTTCTTTCTTCACTCCATCTTCACCGATTTTGTCTAATTTATCCAAAGCAACCGTGAAATCAATCAACTTATCACTAGCGCCAATTACTTCTGCAATTCCCGCTAATATTTTTCTATTGTTTAATTTAATGGTTACCCCTTCAATACCTAAAGCTGTAAATACGCGATCGTAAAGCAAAACTAGTTCTACTTCTTGCCATAGTGATTTTGAACCCACTACATCGGCATCACACTGATAGAACTCTCTAAACCTTCCTTTTTGAGGGCGGTCTGCACGCCAAACCGGTTGCATTTGGTAACGCTTAAACGGAAAATCCAATTCATTTTGGTGCATCACTACATAACGCGCAAAAGGCACTGTTAAATCATAACGCAACGCTTTTTCTGAAATCTGATTCGTCAACTTCAAGCTGTTCTTGTCTGCCAATAAAGTTTCATCTACTTTGCTCAGGTAATCCCCTGAGTTCAAGATCTTAAAAATTAATCGGTCTCCTTCTTCTCCATATTTTCCCATTAGGGTCTCTAAGTTTTCAAAAGAAGGTGTTTCAATGGGATGGAAACCAAAATGCTCAAAATGATGACGGATTGTTTGCATAATGTATTGTCTTCTTGCTACTTCAATCGAAGAAAAATCTCTTGTCCCTTTTGGAATACCTGGTTTCTTTGCCATTTTAATTAATTTTCAAATTATTTAACCCTACAAAAATAGGTATTTTTTTGATACGCTATGCGTGATGCGTGATGGATGAAGGCTTTTTTGCTCGTTGCTCGTTGCTCGTTGCTCGTTGCTCGTTGCTCGTTGCTCGTTGCTCTTTGCTCGTTGCTCTTCGCTCTTCGCACGTTGCTCGTTGTAAAGCACAATTATCTTACAAATCCCATTTCTTTTTCTATCTTTACTCGTAACATTTCATTCTTTTCAGCTACTCATAGACTATGTGGAAAATAACGCTTGAAAATATAAAAATAGCCGCGACTAGTATAAAGAGTCAACTGCTTCGCACCTGTATTACGGTGTTTATTATCGCAATTGGAATATGGGCTTTAGTGGGTATTCTATCGGTAGTAAGTGCGTTAAAGAACACCATTGTAGAAGATTTTTCCTCCATGGGAGCTAATACTTTTACGATCAGTCAGTACGACACTGCGGGTAGAATAGCAAAAAATAAAAATAATCAATTAGAAAACCCCATAATTACATACGTCCAAGCGCTTGACTTCAAAGAGCGTTATCGCTATCCTTTTTCTGCCGTTTCCCTATCTTTTAATGCGGCAACGAATATTGAGGTAAAAAACGATTACGTCAAAACAGATCCGGAGGTTAGCATTGTAGGGGCAGATGAGAATTACCTAGCCAACAGTGGGCTACAAATTGAAAGAGGACGTTCCTTGAGCTATACCGATTGCAAGAACAATCACTTTGTCTGTGTAGTAGGTTCTGATTTCTCCAAGAATATGTTTAAAGGACAATCGCCTATTGATCAGGTGATTTCCATTCGCGGATATAAATTTAAAGTCGTAGGCATCCTCAAAGAACAAGGCAGTACTTTTGGACAGAATGAAGATCAACGCATCTTTATTCCCATACAGATTGCCCGAAATATCTTTAATACAGCCAACATCAATTACACCATCAAAGTGGGTATTCTACAAGAAGGTTTGTTAGATGAAGCCATCGACCAAGCGACACTTGATTTTAGAAGCAGTAGAAATCTCGCGGTTTCTCAGGAATCTAATTTTGGCATTGAACGCAGTGATGATATGATTCGCTCCTTAGAAAGTCAGGTAAGCATGCTAAATATAGCGGCTTGGTTAATTGGGATGATCACGATCTTGGGATCGTCTATTGCTTTGATGAATATTATGTTAGTTTCTGTTACAGAGCGAACCAAAGAAATAGGCATTCGCAAATCACTTGGAGCCAAGCGAAAGACGATTGCGCAACAATTTTTTACGGAAACCCTTATTATTGGGCAACTAGGTGGACTCATAGGCACGCTACTCGGCGTTGGAACAGCCTATTTGATGACTTCCTTGTTGCACTTTTCCTTTGCTATTCCGTGGTCTGCCATTTCAGCCGCTTTTATCACCACCTTAGTTGTCGCCGTTTTATCGGGATTATATCCCGCAATTAAAGCTTCTAAATTAGATCCAGTGGAAGCGCTGCGCTACGAGTAAATAAAAGAGATAAACAAGACGCGTTTAAGCCATATTGATGCGGTAGTGTTACAAGTCAGGTGGTGTGCTTGATTGATTGACGTTCAAATTCATCATTTTTAGGGAGTACAACAAAACAGCTTAATTGTTACTTTTGTATGAACTAACAAGCTTTCTATTTATGAACAATTTTTTTCTAGCTCTATGTCTTAGCCTATGTACTTGGGGTATTACACTTGCTCAAGAAGTTACACCAAAAACCATCGTAGTTAAACAAGGCGAAAAAACCTTGGTTATCGATCAAAAAACACAAAACATCACCTTAAAACCCGAACGCTTCAGCATTGAATTTCTAAATAAACCCTATCAGGATAAAAAGAAACTATTCTATGCAGCTAAAGCTATGTTGACAGACAACAGTCAATTTGTCAATGAATACGAATCCATGTCTTTTGATGACATTTCGTTTTTCAGTCCAGGTACTGGATTTGCTGCTCCCTTTGATAAAAATCAATTCTTTCCCTTTTTGAGTGAAGAGGGACATCAATATTTGTATTATGCGTCCAACAGCGATCACCGAATCAATAAAATAGGCAAACAAAAAGAATGGGATATTTACCAATGGAACCTCGATGGTGTTACTATCGATGGCAATGAAATTAAGTGGGAAGATTATCGCATTGGAGAATTGTATCTTTACTTTGTGGTTGACCAAAACTTAAATAACATCATTGATCCCGATGAACATCATTTAATTCGCATTACCTTTAAAAAATAACATTGCTGACCCAATGAGTACCAAGTAATTGTCTATGTCGTATTTTCCTAAGTTTTCATTTCCGTTTCTTCTATTTTTTTTGTGGTGTATGCTCAATGGTGTTTCCACACCTGTGTATGGACAGGAAATATTGACTTTATATAAGGAACAATACGACAAGACAGTTCCAGGCAGCGATGCGCGTTTTGATTTGGTTGGAAAATATGCACAAGCGCTCTACTTTCACGAAAGACAAGAACAAGCCCAACTGCTATTAAAAGAGAATATCCAACTGGCGGAACAGCAATCAGACAAGGCCCATGCTGCCTATCTCTACGCTATCTTGGCGATGAATGCCAAGCTCAATGAGCAGACAAAAGAGGCGAATAAAGCCATTGGTAAAGCCTTAACCTATGCCAAAGAAATAGATCACATTGAAATTAAAGCCTATGTCAATTATTGCCAAGGGTGGATTTATGTCAGAGACGATCAGGAAGCCAAAGCCGTTCAATCGTTTTTAACCGCTATTACCTGGTTTGAAAAAGCCCCTCAATCGCCAACTAAATTAAGCCGTTTATCTGCAACATACAAAGAGTTAACTAGCATTTACGCCAGTTGGGATGACTACGAATTGCAAGAAAAATACAGCAAACTCACTCTTGATGTAGCCATTCAACAAAACAATCCCAATTCGCTTTTTGATGCTTATATGATGATGGGCTATTTATATGAAAGTGAATTTTCTCAGAATAACAACAATATTTACGCCCGAGATTTAGCAGAAAACTACTATAAAAAGGCGATCAAAACCTACAAAAAGAATCAGGAATTAATTCCCTTTCGCTCGGATTTGGCTTTTGTAGCGAATAATTTAGCGAGTTTATACTTACGTGCATTTCCCAAACAGTACAAGGAGCAGGCGACCTACTACGCTACCCTAGCACTCGAACAAGCAAAAGAAAGTAATCAAGCTAATTTCCAAGCATCATCTTATGGAATCTTAGCTGAAATTGCCTTGCAACAAAACGAAACCAAAACCGCTACTGCTCATCTATTATCTGCTTTATCGTCCATTAATAGCACCAATTTACCTGATAAAAACACCCTGCTATCCATCTATGAGAGTTTGGCATATTTACACGAAACAGAGGGGAATAACGAAGCAGCACTATACTTCAATAAGCTCTACTTGCACACTTATCAATCCATATACGATCAAGATAAGTTGGAAGTGAGTAAGCGCTTAGAAGCGCAATACGAAAAAGAACAACAAAAACAACAATTACTGACGCTACAATTGGCTGCTGAAAAAAAGGAGCAGCAAATTCAATTGATGAAAACGCTGGGGTTACAGCAACTTCAGGAATTAGAAAATCTGAAATTACTAGAAGAAAACCAACGCAAAAAATTAGAAATTAGCCAGTTAGAAACAGAAACTCACGCACAAGCGCTTAAGTTATCTCAGCTAGAAAATGACAACAAATTATTGGATATCCAGCATTTTAAGAAAACACTTTCCTATCAAGAGAAACTAAAAACATATTTCTTAGCTATTTCTTTAGCATTTGCCATACTGGTTTTTGTCTTACTATACGTCTATAAACAACGTACAAAGAGCATGAAGCAACAGAAGGAGCTTTATAATTTGGCTTTAGAGAAGGAAAAACAACACGCCAAAATTGCTACACTTACTGCGCTTTTAGATGGGCAAGAGCAAGAGCGATCGCGTTTAGCACGGGATTTACACGATGGATTAGGTGGATTGCTCTCTGGTACAAAAATTCAACTGAGTACGCTCAACAATAAGCTAGCAGCGGACAACAAAGCGGAGATGGATAAATCCATGGAACATTTAGACAATGCCGTGGATGAACTCAGAAGAGTAGCCCATAACCTAATGCCAGATCTATTGATTAAATACGGCTTGGAAGAAGCTTTAAAAGAATATGCCAACCGCATGTCTTCCGACCAATTGGATATTGATGTACAGTTTTTGGGCTACACCCATACCCTCGAACAAGATAAACAATTATTGGTCTATCGCATTATTCAAGAATTGGTAAACAATGCATTGAAGCACGCAAACCCACAACAGATTATTATTCAACTCGTTGAAAATGAATATTCCTATATGGTAACTATCGAAGACGACGGCTGCGGTTTTGAACTAGACCAAGTGCAACAAACCCAATCAGCGGGATTACACAACATCCAATCGAGAGTACAGTTCTTAAAAGGAGACTTGCACATCCATTCAGAACTAAACCTTGGAACAAGTATTGATTTTCAATTCCCAAAAAATTAACGCATGATAAAAGTAGCGCTAACGGACGATCATCCTTTGTTATTAGAAGGATTAAAAAACATATTAAACAAACAAGAAAACATCCAAGTCACAGGATGTTATCCTTCTATTGAAACCCTTCAAAAAGGCTTAAAAAAGAATCCCATTCACATTTTGTTGTTGGATATTAACCTATCGGACATCAACAGTTTGGATTGGATTAAACCCCTGAAGAAGAAACACCCAGAAATGCAAATCATCATGTTGAGTGTTCACAATGAGTATGCTGTGATCAATAGTTCCCTACAGGAAGGAGCCTCGGGTTACATTCAAAAAAATGCATCTGTCGATGAAATTCTACAGGGCATCTATGCGGTGTACAACCAAACTACTTTTTTGTGTTCTCAAACTCAACTGGTTTTAGAGAAGAAAAACAAAACAGGGTTGAACACCATTCCCAAACTTACCCGACGTGAAAAAGAAGTATTAGTCGAAGCTGCCCAAGGACTTACAACCCAACAAATCGCAGATCGCCTATTTATTAGTACACATACAGTGGACAGTCATCGAAAGAATTTGATTGAAAAATTTCAAACCTCCAATCTGAGTTCCGTCATTACCCTAGCTATTGAATACGGCTTGATTAAGAAAGCCTAATGCCCCATTTCTATCTCCTACTTAGTCACGGCCCTAGCGAAGCATTTACGTTCAAATCGCAGGCTAAAAAAATATTTTCCCTATCTTTGTCCGAAAGTCATGCCTTTTTCCCTTAGTAATCTAATCGAATTCGGCACTATTCGCAAGTTTATAAAAATATTTTGCAAAAAGACTTTGTAAGATTCAAATGACTTTATATATTTGCACTCGGTTTTGGCGCAAGTATATCAAAGCTGATTTTTTTGAAAAGTAAAATACTAAGATTTAAAGATAAACGCAATGAGCAAGAGAACGTTTCAACCTTCAAATAGAAAAAGAAGAAACAAACATGGTTTCATGGAAAGAATGTCTACTCCTAACGGTAGAAAAGTATTAGCTGCTAGAAGAGCTAAAGGAAGACATAAATTAACTGTTTCTTGTGAAACAAAACATAAACATTAATGTTTTGATCAAAATATAAATAAAGGTGTTACTCATTTGGTAGTAACGCCTTTTTTTATACTTTGTTGGAAGCATCACAATACAAATCACACACACTATACTTACTTTTTTAGCAAAGTAGTAACTAATAAACAACACAAGAAAATGCCTAAAGACACTTCTATCAAGACCGTATTAATCATTGGTTCAGGACCAATCATCATCGGACAAGCTTGCGAATTTGATTATTCAGGTTCACAATCAGCAAGATCATTAAGAGAAGAGGGAATTAAAGTTATCTTAGTTAACTCTAACCCCGCAACAATTATGACCGACCCTTCAATGGCGGATCATATTTATCTAAAGCCATTAACTGCACGTTCAATTATTGAAATTTTAGTTGCTCATCCAGAAATTGATGCTGTATTACCTACTATGGGAGGACAAACAGCATTAAACTTATGTTTGGAATGTGATGAAAAGGGAATTTGGGCAGACTTTGGTGTTCGTTTAATTGGTGTAGATATTAACGCGATTAATATCACAGAAGACCGCGAACAGTTCAAACAATTATTAGAGCGTATCGATGTACCTGCTGCACCAGCAAAAACAGCGACCTCTTACTTACAAGGAAAAGAAATCGCACAAGAATTTGGATTCCCATTAGTTATTCGTCCTTCGTTTACCCTAGGAGGAACAGGAGCTGCTTTTGTTCACCATGCGGAAGATTTTGATGATTTATTAACTAGAGGACTTGAAGCTTCTCCTATCCATGAGGTTTTAATTGACAAAGCATTATTGGGTTGGAAAGAATACGAATTAGAACTATTGCGCGATAAAAATGACAACGTTGTTATTATCTGTACCATCGAGAATATGGACCCTATGGGAATCCATACGGGGGATAGTATCACTGTAGCACCTGCGATGACGCTATCTGATCGTACCTTCCAAAAGATGCGCGATCTATCGATCAAGATGATGCGCAGTATCGGAAACTTCGCAGGAGGGTGTAACGTACAGTTTGCCGTATCTCCAGATGAAAAAGAAGATATCGTAGCAATCGAAATCAACCCTCGTGTTTCTCGTTCATCAGCCCTTGCTTCTAAAGCAACAGGATACCCAATTGCTAAAATCGCTACGAAATTAGCTTTAGGATATACTTTAGATGAATTGCAAAACCAAATTACAAAATCAACTTCTGCTTTATTTGAGCCGACCTTAGATTACGTAATCGTAAAAATTCCACGTTGGAACTTTGACAAATTCGAAGGAGCGGATAGAACCCTAGGATTACAAATGAAATCTGTAGGTGAAGTAATGGGAATTGGACGCTCATTCCAAGAAGCCCTACACAAAGCTACACAATCATTAGAAATCAAACGCAATGGTTTAGGAGCAGATGGCAAAGGATATACCAACTACGATCAAATCATCGACAAATTAACCCACGCAAGTTGGGACCGCGTATTCGTTATCTACGATGCGATTCAACACGGAATTCCATTGAGTAGAATTCACGAAATCACAAAAATTGACATGTGGTTCTTGAAACAATACGAGGAATTATACCTACTGGAAAAAGAAATCTCTACGTATACAATTGAAACATTACCTAAAGATTTGTTACTAGAAGCAAAACAAAAAGGATTTGCAGATAGACAAATTGCTCATATGTTGAAAACATTAGAGAGTAAAGTACACGAGTTGAGAGACAATATGGATATCCAACGCGTATTCAAATTAGTTGATACTTGTGCTGCTGAATTCCCAGCAAAAACACCGTACTACTACTCTACGTTCGAGGCAGATATTGAAAAAGCTGATGGAACGCGCTATGTTTCTAATGAGAGTGTTGTTACAGACAAGAAAAAAGTAGTAGTATTAGGTTCAGGACCAAACCGAATTGGTCAGGGTATTGAATTTGACTACTCTTGTGTACACGGAGTATTAGCGGCTGAAGAAGCTGGATATGAAACAATTATGATCAACTGTAACCCAGAAACAGTTTCGACTGATTTTGATACAGCAAACAAATTGTATTTCGAACCCGTATTCTGGGAACACATTTACGATATCATCCGCCATGAAAAACCTGAAGGGGTAATCGTACAATTAGGTGGACAGACAGCTTTAAAATTAGCGGAGAAATTACACCGTCACGGAATCAAAATCTTCGGAACAAGCTTTGACGCTTTAGACTTAGCAGAAGACCGCGGACGTTTCTCTACTTTATTAGAAGAGTTAAACATCCCTTTCCCTCAATTTGGTGTGGCGAAAACAGCAGATCAAGCGCTGAAGTTAGCTGATCAATTAGATTTCCCATTATTAGTTCGCCCATCGTATGTATTGGGTGGACAAGGAATGAAAATTGTCATCAACAAAAAAGAATTAGAAGAACACGTTATTGATTTATTAAACCAAATTCCTGGTAACTCGCTTTTACTTGACCATTATTTAGATGGTGCAATCGAGGCTGAAGCGGATGCTATCTGTGATGGTGAAAACGTCTATATTATCGGAATCATGGAACACATCGAGCCTTGTGGAGTTCACTCCGGAGATAGCCACGCCATGTTACCTCCTTTCAACTTAGGTGAATTTGTTTTAAATCAAATCAAAGACCATACAAGAAAAATTGCTGTTGCTTTACAAACAGTGGGATTAATCAACATACAGTTTGCAATTAAAGACGATATTGTGTACATCATCGAAGCCAACCCAAGAGCTTCAAGAACAGTACCTTTCATCGCTAAAGCGTATGGTGAACCTTATGTAAACTACGCAACCAAAGTAATGTTAGGCCAAAACAAAGTAACAGACTTTACCTTTAATCCACAATTGAAAGGATATGCTATCAAATCTCCAGTATTCTCCTTCAATAAATTTAGAGATGTAAATAAAACGCTGGGCCCTGAGATGAAATCAACAGGAGAAAGTATCTTGTTCATCGACAACTTAAGAGATGATCAGTTTTATGAAATCTATTCTCGTAGAAAAATGTACTTAAGTAAATAAAAACAAAAAACTCTTCCTCAATCAGGAAGAGTTTTTTTTATACCTTTATTTACTTTACTTAGTTTAATTTTCCTCTGCCAAATCCTTTTCCAGGAACATAGCTATAGTAAACACCTCCAGAACACACTTCATATTCCTTTCCTTTAATTCCTTTATTTGTTCGGATGATAAATACTGAACTTTCTACTACATTGGTCATTTTCGCAACGCTTTTTCGCAATTCTTTTAATTTGTATTCACTTAAAGCAACATCTCCTCTACTCCTCGCTTTCATTTCATCCAAATAGGTAAAATTACAAATGACATCTTCATCTACAATTTTCTTAACCGCCTTACTAGGTGAACTATTGGTTGATTCTTTACTTTGAGGTGTGACATTTCCTGATTGGATAGTGGCTGTAGTGACAACTTCAACATCTTTTTTTTCTTGTGCTTGCATTCCACAAACACATAAGAATATACCTAAAAATGCATAAAATATTTTTTTCATATCAGACTACGTTTTTACTTTATCTATTAACTTTTAATTATGGGGTAAATTAAAATAGGAACTACCTATCCTAAATCCATACTAATTTACAACAAAAAAATAACATTCCATTAAAATAAGTTAAAATGGCTAGAATATAAACAATATGATCGCCTACATAAACACACAACAACAATTGTTTTTGCTAAAATTCAGCACAAGTAAAATACTGCATAACCGCACAATATTTTCTATTTTTGACAGATAATCTAACTGTTGTACTATGTCGCAAGAAATTATCATTGGTCTTTTACTTCTTTCTGTCTTACTACTTGCTTTTCTCTTAGGAAAAAAAACAACGCCTAAAACGGCTACGACTTCAGATCACCTACAACTTATGGCTGAAAAAGATTTTTTACTCCAACAAAATCAGCAATTGCAACAAGATAAAAACAAAATAGAAGAGCAAACGGAAATACTGCGTCAAGACAATCAAGAATTGATTGCACGCATTTCTATTCGCGAAACGGAATTGCTTAATATCAAAGAAAAGTTGGAGATACAACAAAAACAAACCTTAGAATTACAGGAAAAATTTGCTGTCCAATTTGAAAACTTAGCCAATAAAATCCTCGAAGAGAAGAGCGATAAATTTACACAACTCAACAAAACCCAAATGGAGAGCATTCTGACTCCTTTACAAGAAAAAATAGGGTTATTTGAACGAAAAGTAGAACAAACACACAAAGAGAGTATTGATCATCATGCGGCCTTGCGTCAGCAAATCTTAGGCTTACAACACGTACACGCCAAGATGAGTGAAGAAACCTTGAATTTAACTAAAGCGCTCAAAGGGGATAATAAGATGCAGGGAAATTGGGGGGAAATGATTCTCGAAAGCGTATTGGAAAAATCGGGCTTGGAAAAAGACAGAGAGTACAAAACACAACCAAGTTATACAAGCGAAAACGGCAATCGCCTGCAACCCGATGTCGTGATCTACCTTCCTGATAACCGCCATCTAGTCGTCGATTCTAAAGTTTCTCTAGTGGCCTATGAGCAATATATCAATACTACAGAAACACAAGAGCAACATCGCTTCTTACAAGAGCATATACTGTCAATCAAAAGACATATTGAAAACTTATCTGATAAAAACTACTACGAATTGTACAAAGGTACAAGTCCAGATTTCGTTTTGTTATTCATCCCCATTGAAACGGCTTTTTCTATTGCTGTAAATGCAGATCATACCCTATACAGCAAAGCCTTTGAAAAGAACATTGTCATAGTCACCCCATCTACACTACTCGCTACATTGCGAACAGTAGAAACCATTTGGAGACAGCAAAAACAACAAGAAAATGCCTATGAAATTGCTCGACAAGCAGGTTTACTTCACGATAAATTTGTAGGACTGATCAACGATTTAACTAAAATAGGTAAGAAACTAGAGGAAACGCGAAATGAATACGACAGCGCTTTCAACAAGCTTAGCACAGGAAAAGGCAACTTGATCAACTCCGTACAAAAGCTCAAGGACATGGGTGCAAAAACTAAAAAATCAATTGATTCTACCTTAATCGGAGAATAAATAAATGGATGGACGAATACTGTAGATCAACCTAGCGTACAAGGAACAAAAAACAAACCGCACAACAAACCATACGCTCATTTCCCATAATTTTGATTACTTTTATTATTAGAATATGATTAGAAATTTTAATTTCCTACATCTAAGCTGTACTTTTGCACGTGAATTGAAAAAATGATTGTTAAACACTTTATAAAATTCTACCTATGTTTTTTAAAGATATGCACCCAGCCGACATCGCTGAAGCTATTTCAGAAATGAGAAGAAGAGAGCGAAATCTCCATTTTCTAAAGCTCTCCCCCGAGTTAAAGGTCGAAGTGTTTTCATTTTTAGATATCAATATTCAAGAGGAAATTGTACGCAGTATGACGCGCGAAGATTACGCTGAAGTACTAAATAACTTAGAGCCAGATGACAGAACGGAATTATTAGAAAATTTCCCTGATGAATTAATCAAATATTCTATCAATTTATTAAACGATACTGAAAAGCAAATTGCATTAAATCTAATCGGATATAAAGAAGATAGTATTGCGCGTTTAATGACGCCTTTATACATTCAAACCAAAGCGAATAAAACAGTAAAACAAGTCTTCCAACACATCAAAAAATACGGTAAAAAGGCAGAAACTTTAAACTATATTTATGTTGTAGATGACAACAACGTTTTGATTGACGACTTAAAAATTGGTCAATTGTTAATGGCTGAGGAGGACACCTTAATTGCAGACCTCATCGACCACAATTTTGTTTCCTTAGTAACAACTATGCCCATGGAAGATGCCTTCGATATTTTTGAGAAATACGATCGCTCAGCCATGCCTATTATCACCGAAAAAGGGGTCTTAGTCGGTATTGTGACCTTTGATGATATCCTCGATAAAATTAAAGAACGGGACACCGAAGATATCCAAAAATTCGGGGGGATGGAAGAATTGGATTTATCCTATACGCACACCCCTTTATTTGAACTCGTAAAAAAACGCGCTGGTTGGTTGATTATCCTCTTCTTAGGAGAGATGTTAACTGCCTCTGCAATGGGATATTACGACCAAGAAATTGAAAAAGCAGTGGTTTTAGCCCTCTTTGTTCCACTTATTATTTCCAGTGGAGGTAACTCTGGTTCACAAGCTGCTTCCTTGATTATTCGTGCAATGGCATTAGGTGAACTAAAATTAACTGACTGGTGGTATGTAATGCGAAAAGAAATTGCCTCGGGCTTAATGCTAGGTGGTATCTTGGGAATCATCGGTTTTGTGCGTATCTTCATTTGGCAGGAAGCTGGAATCTACGACTATGGGGAGTATTGGTTGTATGTAGGATTAAGTGTTTCTCTTTCGCTTGTACTCATTGTACTATGGGGAACCCTTTCCGGATCTATTATTCCCTTCGTACTTAAAAAGTTTGGCATGGACCCCGCTACCGCATCAGCTCCTTTTGTAGCCACTTTGGTGGACGTTTCAGGTTTAATCATCTACTTTACTATCGCTGCGATGTTCCTTTCAGGAAAACTATTGTAAATCAATATAACGCTATAAAAAAATCCGATAGGCCTTACCTATCGGATTTTTTTATATCATTACCAAAGGGATAACTCCTTTTGGATACTCTATCTTTCCATACACGTCTAACTGTTCTAGACGTAGCTGACTTTAATTAGCTCCTCTACTCGTTGGTAATTCGGTGTCTTTATCGATCATGTGTAAATTTTTATCGATGTTGTAGTATAGCTGTGGATTCACCGTATCCTGAAAAACAGTAACACTCGTTTGATATTCATCGGCATAAGCTACTGTTGCTTGTTTACTGCTACACGATACCAAAGCCAATAGGGCTACTAAAATTCCAATATAAAAAAGAATACTATAGTTCATCTACTTTAATTTTAGTCTAGGACACAAAATTATTCTTCTCTAAACCTAACTTTCTTCATATTAGGCAACAAACAAGCAATTACCCCCAATAACGGCAGATACGCACATACGCTATAAATATAAGCAATTGACGTTTGATCGGCCCACCACCCTAACAAGGCTGAACCCAATCCACCCATACCAAAGGCAAAACCGTAAAACAATCCCGAAACCATCCCTATTTTCTTTGGTAGTAACTCTTGTGCATAAACCAAAATGGAAGGGAAAGCCGAAGACATAATAAAACCAATAACAACAATGAGCACGGCCGTCCATGTCAAGTCCACGTGAGGTAATAGCAAGGTAAATGGCGCTGCACCCAACACTGAAAACCAGATGATGTATTTGCGTCCTACTTTATCCCCTAAGAACCCTCCTATCAAAGTACCCAAAGCAACGGCTATTAAAAAGTAAAACAAATACACTTGTGCTTGCACTTCTGTTATGCCAAATTTATCCATTGTATAAAACTGGAAATAGCTGGAAATACTCGCTACGTAGAAATACTTGGAAAAAATCAAAAGTAAGAGGACCACAATAGCGCTATTCACTTTAAAAGCAGATAGCTCAGGGATGCGTATTTTCTTTTTCTGTTTCGTTGCTGCATGGCTTAAAACACCTTTATACCAAGTACCGATAAAATAGTACACGAACTGAGCGATGATAGCCACAGCAACAAACCAAAGCAAGTGCTGTTGTCCCTTAGGTAAAACCACCCAAGCCACCAATAATGGTGCTAAGGCCGTACCTGTATTTCCACCAATCTGAAAAATAGATTGTGCTAAACTTCGCTTTCCACCTGAGGCAACGTAAGAAACACGAGAAGACTCTGGATGAAAAATAGAAGACCCAATACCAATACAAGTAACCGCGACCAACACCCATAGGTAACTAGGGGCAAATGCCAATAATATTACGCCTACTGTGGTACACAACATGCCGTAAATTTGAGAGTATGGTTGGGGTTTTTTATCGGTATAATTTCCTACTAAAGGCTGTAAAAGCGAGGAAGACATTTGGTAAAAGAAAGTAATCAATCCAATCTGTGCAAAACTCAACTGATAGTTTTCTTTCAATAGTGGATAGGTGGCTGGCACAATAGCCTGCAGTAAATCGTTGCACAAGTGTCCAAAACTAATAGCTAGTAAAATTGGGTAAACCGTCTGTTGAGAGAGCGTTTGTTTATTGACTTTGTTCAACACTTTGTGTTGAATACTTAAAATTTTGTTCATAACCTAAATCTGAAGTAAGCAAAGGTAAGTATTTTTTATCCTGCCCTCCTTTTCTCCTCAACAAAATACAGCGATCGCCTAGGGTGTAATTTTTTACTAGAAAACACGCCGAAAAAGGAATGAAATTTATCAATTCTTTCTTTTATTGCAAGTGTTGCATAAAAAAGAAAACAGTTCTGCAATCGCTCCAGTGCCAAAAAGACATTTTTTTAATATGCAAAAGACAAAAAATAAAAAAGCAGCTGTAAAAAAACGCTTTTACAACTGCTGCTCTTATCGTATATTTTAGGATGTTAATTAGTCTTCTAATTCTTCTCCTGCTACGTAACGCTCCATTTCTCGCTCGTAGAACTCACCTGCTTGCACAACTAAAGTTTCCATTTCCGCTTCTACTTCTGACTCTTCTGACTCTTCAATAGACTCTAAAAATTCGATTTCGTCTGTGTTTAAGTTGATGATAAAACGAGGAAACTCCAAGTGTATAATAAAGATATCTTCTAAGTGATCTGTATTATCTGCTAGAACAAATTTAGGTAATTGCATGATTTTTATTTTAAATTAGTATTAATCAATCGATTCGATATATGGTGAAAACGCGCATAGAGCAAGATGGCGGCGACGGTTAACCCCGCCAATAAGCCTATCCAAATGCCTGGTGTTCCAACGTTGGTGTATAAACTTAAATAAATGGACATTGGGAATCCCACAATCCAATAGGATACAAAGGTAATAATCATCGGAACATTTACATCTTGTAAACCGCGTAAAGAACCCAAAGTAACCACTTGCATACAATCAGAGATTTGAAAAATAGCCGCTACAAGTAAGAGTTGCCCCGCGATTTGAATAACTTCTTCATTCATCAGAGCATTGGTAGCGTCATTTGCATCTAAAAACAACAGAGGAATATAGTTGTTAAACAACACAAACAACAAGGCAAAAAGAATATAAATGCCCAAAGCCATCAACATAATAGAACGAGCTACCGTTCTCATGTAGGTATAGTTCTTTAATCCCATTTGGTTTCCAACGCGAATTGTAGCTGCAACCCCTAATCCGCTAGCAAACATAAAGGTCATGGACGACATACTCAAAGCGATTTGATTGGCCGCTTGAGAAACCGTACCCAACATGCCCGACAGCCAAACGGCTCCAACAAATAGAGCAACCTCAAAGAAACTCATCAACCCTGATGGAATTCCAATTTTTGAGATTTGTTTGACCACGTCTTTTTTAATTTCATTGAATTTCAATTGGTACATAAAAGGCTGAAACATCGCCTGTCTCTTCATGGCAAAATGCATATAAATAATCATCACCACACGAGAAATCAAGGTTCCATATGCGGCACCTAACATTCCTAATTCAGGGAAAATCCAAATTCCGTAAATCAACAAATAATTGAATATCAAATTCACCCCATTGCAAATCAACGTCGCATACATTGAATTTTTCGTTTGCGACTTTCCATCAGCAAATTGCTTATACCCTTGGTACATTACTAAGGGAATAATTGACAATGCGACAACATCCAAAAAGGGTTTGGCTAATTGTGTCACTTCTGCCGGTTGTCCCATATAGATTAAAAAAGGCTTGGCTAAGAAGATAATCGAAAACAACAAAACCCCTACAACGGTGCACAAAAACAACCCGTTAACAAAAGTTGAACGTCCTCCTTCTAAGTCATTTGCAGCATCACTTTTAGCAACAAAAGGCGTAATAGCGGTTGAAAATCCAACCCCTAACGAAATTGCGATAAACACAAAACTATTGGCTAGTGACGCCGCTGCTAATTCAGTAGGTCCAATCTTTCCTACCATGATATTGTCTATTACCCCAACCACAGTATGTCCTAACATGGCTAAAATAATAGGATAGGCTAATTGAATATTATATCGAAACTCCTTGCTATAGATGGAAAGATTCATTTGCTAAAAATTTGTGCAAATATACTGACTTGAAAGCGAAAGACTCTGTTGGGTTAACAAATTCTTTAAAAAGAATACGCTATCGCCTAGGATATATAGTCCCTAGCGCCTGCCTTCCCACTTCTGTTCCCCTTCATCTGCAACTAAGAATGAAGGTAGAAAATCCTGCATTTATTTAGTCTTCCTGCAGCAAGCGTTCTCGGTATTTAGATAAGTTGTCTTTGATAGCATCGGGTAATTCAGGCAAACTAACATCAGTTAATCGCTCAGTAACTTCCAACAAAATACTAGCAAAAATATAGCGACACAAGGCCTTATCATCTGCGGGGATTACATACCAAGGACAGGTCGTTGTTGATGTTTGTTCGATCGTTTCTTCGTAATACGATTGATAATCCTCCCAAAACTCGCGCTCACGTACATCTTCTGGTGAAAATTTCCAATGGTGCTTTTCCTTGCTCAATCGGCGAAGAATGCGACTCTTCTGCTCCTCTTTTCCCAAGTGCAAAAAGAACTTTAACACAATAACGCCATTGTTGCTGATATGCTCTTCAAAATTGACAATTTCGCGGTAGCGCTTTTCCCAAAAACCTGCTGTTAGCTCCTTTGTTGTTTTGATCTGTGGTAAACGCTCAGTTAAAACAATCTCAGGATGTACGCGAGATACCAATACATTTTCGTAATGCGTACGATTAAAGACGGTAAACTTTCCCTTTTCTGGTAAAGCCACATAATGACGCCACAAATAATCATGCTCTAGCTCTGTAGACGTAGGCTTTTTAAAACTTTGTACGACCACCCCCCTAGCATTAAAGGATTTGAAAACCTCGCGAATCAAACTGTCTTTACCTGCTGCATCCATCCCCTGAATGCAAATCAGAAAACTATAGCGATTATGCGCATACATCAACTCTTGAAATTTGCTTAAATGCCGACTCAATTCTTCTAATTTTCGAATTGCCTTTTTGGGATTCATCTCAAAATCGGGTACTGTACTCAATTTCTTTAGTTTGGTCTTTCCTATAACTTTGTATTGCTGTTCAAAACTCATGTCATTATTTATTCGTTAAGTAAATCGTATGTATTAAATTTATAAAATTCAATTTAGGTGACCATGAAAAAATTAACAATAACATTCCTTTATCACATTATGGGGATAAGTGCTGCCTCTGGTTTGTACTATGCAGAAAACAAATTACATCTCATTGCCGATGACAGTACCTACTTGTATCACTATGATATTCCTAGCAAACAGCTCCACAAAACAGCGATTAGCGAAGATTATATTGGGCAGGAGAATATTGCCAAAGCCGATAAACCCGATTTAGAGTCGATGGCTTTTGACGGAATTAACTACTATTTATTTGGTTCGGGTTCCAAACCAAACCGAACAACCCTTTATGAAGTTCACCAAATGACCAATGAACCCGTGAGTAAACAATCGTTGGATTTACTGTATGAATCCATGAAGGCGTTTGCTCATTTAGACGATGCAGATTTCAATATTGAAGGCGTTGTATACGACAATGAAACCTGGTACTTTTTCAATCGCGGCAACGGGCCCAAACAAGAGAACGGCGTATTCAAAGTAACAGGAGAAAGCATTTTGGACAACTTTAGAATTACCTATACCCCCATGAAATTACCTAAATTAGAGCAAGTACAGACAGGGTTTACTGATGCAGTTTTAGTGGATCAAGACCTTTATTTTATCGCTACTGCGGAAGATACAGGCTCTACCTACGCCGACGGTGAGATTAAGGGATCTATTATTGGTAAAATTAACACGAAGAAGATGAAGGTTGAAAAGACCAAAGTAATCAGTACACATCAAAAATTTGAAGGAATTACCACCTATAGAAACAATCCGAAAGCGGTTTCTTTCTTTTTGTGTACAGACCCAGACAATCCCGAATTACCTACGTCAATCTATCAATTAACCATACAAAAATAGGATTGCTATGCAATCCTATTTTTGTATTATTCTTGTGGAATACGCTCCATATTTCTCAAGCGCCAATTGGTCCAAACGGCCAACATAAAATAGAACAAACACAGCAACCACATTTGACTAAACAGATCGCTAATATCATGTAAAGACGCACCAAACTGAGTTAAAGCAACAAATCCTTTAGTTCCAATGGTGGAAGGAACGAAAAAGGAAACTACTTTAATTGCCGTTGGAAATGCCGTTGTAGGCCATGACAATCCCGTCATCAACAAGGTTGGAATAGAAAACAGTGTGATGGTCATAATCGAATCTTCTCTGTGTTTAAAAACATTTGCTAAAGTCATCCCTAAGAAAGTAACAGATAACAGAAAAGGAATTAAAAACAACACAACCTCTCCAATATGACCGCGTTGAGGAAATGTAAATACATGCATAACAAAACCTAGCACAATCAACATCATCAGCATAGATAGCATTAAATAAGCTAAACTCCTTCCAATGGTCAAAAAGAAATTGGAAAAGCGACCGGTTGCATACGCAAATGTGGCTGAAAATCGCTTGCGCTCGCGCAGTGTTCCTGCTAATATTCCCATTCCATTTAATTGCAGTGTTTGAATGGCTATCAAAAACACAGCTGGCATTAAGAAGGTGGCATATCCTCCATTGATGTTAAACAGCGGTTTAGCCGTTACATCAAAAGGACGTCTACTCGCGCTTGCTTGTTTCATTGGCATGCCGCTCGCCATCATTTTATTCACCTCTACCTGTCCACCTAAAGTTCCTGCTGTTACCATCACTGCACCTAGTGTTTGTTTGTAATACAACATATAAGAAGCATCACAATATGCCCCAATAGTTGGCACAATACCCTTTTGCAAATCCCGGGCAAAATGCTCGGGAATCACAATAATACCTTTTATTTTTTCTTGATAAAATGCCTCTTGTGCCAAATCCATACTCGCTGTTCGCATAGCCACGTGCAATTGAGGCGTTGCATCCAACATTCGATCAATCTGATGACTCATCTTCGATTGATCTTGGTTGACAATCGCCACGGGTAACTCCGTAATAACTTCTTTGGAATACACATAAGAATACACAAAAGCCACCAGTAATACACAGACCAAATAAGTGATTACAATAGCTGAATCTTTTAAGATCATTTTTATTTCTCGTTTACACGACTCCAGTATCAAGGCGAAATTTTCGATCAATCCTTTAAGCATCATAACCTCCTTTCTGTAACTTTTTGTAGTAAAAAGGCAGTCCAATCCACCCCATACAAATAAATACGGCAAAAGCGATTAGATACCCCGCTTGTTCCGCATTAAATGAAATACCTCGGATGGCGTAGTTCACAACAAATCGCATATACGAATGGAAGGGAAATACGTAATTTACTCCGCGTACAAAGCCACTCATTCCCTCTGGCGGAAAGGTATAACCAGCAAATGAAAAAGCAACTGCGGCATAAGCCCCTCCAATGGTTAAGGCAATTCTCAAACTGTTCATCACCGAAGCGAGAAAAAACCCCATGCTTTGACAAACAATCACAAACAAGAAGAAAAATAGATTGAGCATCCAAAAATTACCTTTCATAGGCATGCTCAACTTGTAAAACACATAGGAATTCATGTAGAACCCCAAAACCATAAAAACGAAGGAATAGGGTAGAATTTTGGACAAAGCTACTATCCATACTTTGTTATTTGCACGTTCTAATAATTCGTGTCCTTTTCTGTATTTTAAATCTACACCAAACACGTAAATGGATACGACGAGCATAATGATTTGTAGGGCCATGGGCATAAAAGCTAACCCCAAGTAGTATTCATAACTGGTGTATGGATTAAACAACACGTGCTCTTCTACATTAATTGGAGCAACCGAAGCCAATGCCTGATTAGGAGTCAGTCCGCCTTGTTGCAATGAGATGGTGCGAACTCCCACTGCTAAATATCCGGCTGCCGTTTGAAAATCGCGTTGAATTAAACCCGCAGGTAGTAAATACTGCCCATTGTAGTAACAAGTAACATTGGTTTTTACGCCTTTTTGCACGTTTTTTTGAAAATCTTTTGGGATGATAATCAACGCAAAAGAATCCCCTCTACGCACCGTTTTTTGTCCTTCCAATTCATCGCTTACATCATATACAATTTGCATAGCGGCACTAGCATCAATAAAACTAGCTAGCTTACGTGAAGTACTACTTTTATCTAAATCGAGTATTGTTACTGGTAGGTCTCGAGAGACTCCTTCTTGCAACAAAGCCCCGTAGTAAAAAAACAGCAATAAAGGAATGCCCAAGATCAACACCAAAATTCGAGGTGTTGTCAGCATTCGCTTAAACTCTTCTTTGACTAGGGATAGAAAACCTTTACTCACGTTTTATTTTTTTTATTTCAAACTACTCTCTACCACTAATGCACTCATTCCTGGTCGTAATCCCTCTACTTTTTGAGTAGGATAGGCTTTGATTAAGAATGTTTTCATATCAAAATCTCCTTTTGATTTGGTTGCGCTCCAAGTGGCATAATCTCCTTGTACCGCGATATAGTGTACTTCTAATTCAATTTCTTGATTCCCTAAAGCGGGAACAATGGCATGAAATTTCGCATTCATTTTGAATTTAGGCATTAAATCCTCGCGAATATTAAAGTTTACCCAGACATCCGATAAATCCACTAAATTGACAATAGGATAACCTGAATTTACAATTTCACCTTTGTTGGGCATAATAGTATATACCTCTCCTGCTTGTGGGGATTTTACTTCTCCTTCTCCTTTGTAGATTAGGACTTCTTCAACGGCACCTTTCGCTTGATTTACAACGGCTAAGGCTGCGGCTTTATCTTCAGTTCTCGCTCCGCTTTTAGCCATTTGATACGTTGCACTTGCTGCTTTTTCAACTTCTTGAGCTGCAATGTATTTGGCATATGCCTCATCCTTTTGTTGAGCAGGAATTACTTTTTCTCGGTATAAATTTTCAACTCTCGTATACGTTTTTTGTGCAAAGTCAGCCCCAGCTTTTGCTTGTTGCCATAAGTTGTATGCCGCTTGAACTTCTTCTTTTCGAGCTCCTGTATTAGCTTTTGCATCTTGAGCAAGTGCCGCTGCGCGCAACGCCTCTACTTGCTGTAATTTAGCATCAATCTCAGGTGTGCTGATCTGTACCAACACTTGTCCTGCTTGTACTTGCTCTCCTTCTTTTACCAGTATCGCATCAATTCTACCAGGAATTTTTGATGACACATTGATTTGCGTAGCATCTACTTGTCCTTGAATATAGCTTTCTTGTGGAGCACTTATATACCAAATCGATAGGGCAAACACCACAACGACTACTACAATTCCAACGATTGCACTTATTACTTTATTTTTCATCTTACCTTCAAATTATTTTGCAAATTGGACAAATTCATTACTTAAGCCCGTGTATTCAAACAGGGACGCCACATTCGACACATAGTAAAAATGCGCTTGAAGCTTTTTTAGTTTTACAGCGGATAAATTCAACTCTGCATCCACAACTTCTGTTGAAGTGGCAAATCCTTCGATAAACGCTTTGTTGCGCACGCGTAGGTATTCTGTTGCCATTGCTTCTTGTGTAGTGAGATTATCGAGTTGTTCTTGTTGCTTTTGAATATCTTGATACAATTTCGCAACTAACATTTTAATATCGGATTTTGCCTTTTCTTCAAATAAGGCTACACTTTCACGTGTTGCTTTAGCAGCTTTGATTTCATTTCTATTTCGAAGTCCTTCAAACAAGGTGTAGGTTACACCTATACCTACCGTCCACGGTTTATTATTGTCATAGAGTACATCCAATCCACTGATGGGATTATTGTGTGCAAGTACCGTTTGACCAAAAGCCACTACCGTTGGATAATTTGCAGCTTGTTTGGCCTTGACTCCTTGTGTAGCTAATTCTTTTTGCAAGCTCAACTTTTGTAGTGCGGGATAGTTTTCTGCGGCAGCATGTTGGTAGTAGTCCAAGGCTTCCATCTGAGGAAGCACAAAGAAATCACTGCTCAAATCGGAAGTAACCTCCTCCACTTCCATGGTATTAGCCAAAGCTAAACGCGCCAAGGTTGCATCTTTTTTTGCGGCGTCTAACTCTCGACTCGCATCCGATACTGCAACATCAGCGGCCATGCGTTGTACAGGCGCAATCATCCCTTGTTCTTCCAACTTCAACGCATCATCCTGGTGCTTTTTCATACCTGCTAAAACATCCTGACGTACTATGAGTGCACGTTCTGCAAGTTTAACCGTATAATAGCGAACCACGAGTTCTGACAATAACTTGTCTTTGGTTTGTTCCAGTTCTTTCTCGCCAATTTCGCTTTTTAGCTTTCCCGCTTGTACGGCGGCATTAATCTTACCTCCTGTAAAAATAGGCCATGTCGCCATGAACCCTCCAAAAGCCATATCTCTTTTATTGAAGTCAACCGACCAATTTCCCAATACCTCTGCGTTGGGTAAATGAACAAAATCCCCGACTTGATTTCGAAGACCATTGAAGTCCAAGCCCAAGGAGCGGTCCATATAGAGTCCCATTCCAAACGCTTTTACCGTTGGCGAACGCAAACCTTTCATAGCTTTCCATTCATATTGGTGTACTTCTTCTTGTTTTTCCATCGCCTTAATCAAGCTATTCTCTTCATTCATCACACGCAAAGCTTCGGAAAAAGACAAGCTTTGTCCATAACTCGCATTCGAAATAGAAAAGCAAAATAAAGTTCCCCCGAGAAGTAGAAAAAAACGTTTCAAGTTTATTCTTTTCATTCACTTAATGTTGTTAATTACACATAAATGCTTCAATAAATATACAATCTTTTTCACTTTATAAAGCACTATTTTTAATCGTTTTACAAATATAACACTATCCTTGAAATCCAGAAGTATAAGGAAGGGTGAAAAGGCACTTCAACTAGGAACTTTTCATGGAAAAGCATAAAAAAACCCTTCTATAAGAAAGCTCGCAAAACATATGCCAAGAAGCTTTTTTAAAGAAGGGATATTACTAAAAATAGTTGATTTTTTTATTTTTCGATGTCGCGTAAGCTTTCCATTTTCTTGTGCGCCAAGAATCCTTTAATGTCCTCAAAGTGTTCTTTCACGCGTTTATTGCCAAATTCAAATACTTTTTCTGCCAAACCATCTAAGAAATCACGGTCGTGTGATACAAGGATCACGGTTCCTTCAAAGTCTTTCAACGCCGCTTTGATAATGTCTTTTGTTTTCATATCCAAGTGGTTGGTAGGCTCATCCAGGATAAGCAAATTATATGGTTCAAGCAATAACTTAACCATAGCTAACCTCGTTTTTTCACCGCCGGAAAGCACTTTTACTTTCTTTTGAATATCGTCTCCAGAAAACATAAAAGCCCCCAAGATGTTCTTAATTTGCGTGCGGATATCTCCTTCTGCAATGCGGTCAACTGTTTCGAAAATCGTTAAATCCCCATCGAGCAAAGAGGCCTGATTCTGGGCGAAATATCCCACTTGAATATTATGTCCTAATTCAATTGATCCCGTATAATCGATTTCTCCCATAATTGCCTTGATCATCGTAGACTTTCCTTCTCCATTTTTTCCTACAAAAGCTACTTTCTGCCCGCGTTCTACTACCATATTTGCATCCTGAAACACCACGTGATCCCCATAGGTTTTTCCCATTTCAGTAACGGTTACAGGATATTGCCCTGAGCGCGCCGCTGGTGGAAACTTCAAGCGCAGAGCTGAATTATCTACCTCATCCACCTCAATAATCTCCAATTTTTCCAACATCTTCACGCGCGATTGCACTTGCAAGGTTTTGGAATAAGTTCCTTTAAAACGCTCGATAAATTCGGTTGTTTCAGCAATCATTTTCTGTTGCTCCTCATAGGCTTTTAACTGATGGGCTCTGCGGTCTTGACGCAATACTAAATAATCAGAGTACTTCGCCTTGTAATCGTAGATTTTACCCATGGTCACTTCAATAGTGCGATTGGTGATATTATCGACGAAAGCACGGTCATGGGAAATAACCATTACAGCTTTGGCCTGTGTCAATAGGAAGTCTTCTAACCATTGGATACTCTCAATATCCATGTGGTTGGTCGGCTCATCAAGTAAAATTAAATCGGGTTTTTGTAATAAAATTTTCGCCAACTCAATGCGCATTCTCCATCCCCCGCTGAATTCTGAAGTTGGTCGTGTAAAATCTTCGCGAAGGAATCCCAATCCCTTCAATACTTTTTCTACTTCTGCTTCGTAGTTGACTTCTTCAATTGAATAGAACTTCTCACTGAGTTCCGATACGCGCTCGATTAACTTCATATACGCATCACTCTCGTAATCGGTACGCACCGTCAGTTCTTCATTGATTTGCTCAATTTCATTTTTCATAGAAAAAATTTGAGCAAAAGCTTTAGACGTTTCTTCAAAAACAGTACAATCATCAGCCGTTAATAAATGCTGAGGCAAATAGGCAATTACCGCTTCTTTCGGAGCCGCTACAACACCAGAAGAAGGCTTGTTTACTCCCGCTACAATTTTAAGTAACGTGGATTTACCTGCACCGTTTTTACCCATTAAGGCAATCTTGTCATTTTCATTAATAGAGAAACTCACACCACTAAAAAGTGTTGTACTACCAAATTGCACAGCAACATCATTAACTGTTATCATATTGTATTTTATTAAAAACAGCTGCAAATATAGTATTTGTTTGTTTTAGATCGGGATATTTATTGCCGATGGTTTTGAAAAAGTGAAAAGCAAAACATTCCAACATTAGAATCCCCCTGTCTATCAGCTGTGGCAGCATACTTAGGAAAACAAAGCCGAGGTTTAGTCTTGACTTGCTTTCTTGTACTTACTCTTGGTTTATGCGCGATAAAGAAACATCTTTTTGGGGAATAAAACACACTCCTACCCTCAGAGGTAGTTTTACATTTATCACACAAAATCTACCCAATGGGATAATATAAATAAAAAATTAGATTGATAATTTTGAATAGTATATAAAAATTAATTAAAGGCCATGAGAAACGCAATACTCTTTTTTTCTCTCTTTTTGTATTCTTTCTGCAGCTATTGTCAGACTTATACCGGACTGGTTAAAAACGCCCAAAACGAACCGCTTCCGTTTGTCAATGTCGTTGCCACAGATGTAATAGACAACAAAACAATAGCTGGCGTATTGACGGATGAAACAGGGTATTTCTCCTTGATAATTCCTACCTCTCATGCCTTTATTTTAACCCTAAGCCTTATCGGTTATCGCTCTCGGGAGCAGTATTTCCCCACAACAACTACACAAGATTTAGGTTTACTTCTACTCCAAGAAGAAAGTAGTGAGCTTCAAGAAGTTGTGATTCACGCAGCACAACCATTACTCACCAGAAAATCAGATCGCCTTATTTTCAACGTCGAGAATAGTATTGTTTCAGCTGGTGCTAATGCATTAGAAGTCTTACAAAAAACAGCAGGAGTGCGAATTGAAAGGGATAAGATCGGTATGCTCGGAAAAAATAGTGTCCAAATTCTGGTTAATAACCGATTATGCCCTTTAACAGCGGAGGATTTAACTGCCTATTTGCGTTCTATCCGTGCGGAGGACATTGCTAGAATAGAAGTGATGACCAACCCTCCCGCTACTTATGATGCCGAGGGGAACAGTGGATTAATTCACATTGTATTAAAAAAGACAATAAACAACTTTTGGGGCGGTGAGCTTACTTCTAGCTTTCAACAATCGAGCTATACATCAGCAACCGTAGGGGGCAGTCTCACCTACCAAAAAAACAAGTGGTCAATCTTTTCTTCAACCAACAAAAACGATGGTGCTATTCAAGTACAAGAGAAGAATAAGATCTACTATCCCACTCAGCTTTGGGATACAGATACCAAAATAAAATATTTTACACGTTTTTTTTCGAATAGAACAGGGATAGACTATGCAGTAAATGATCGTTCTACAATTGGAATTCAATATCTAGGCAACAGCAACAGACCTGATAATCAAGAGCAAACCTCAACTCCTATTTATGGTCCTTCAAAAGGAATCGATTCTCTACTTACAACACGGGCTCATACGGATAAAAAAATAGTTTCTCATGCCTTGAATGGACATTTTAAAACTGTTTTTGACACCTTGGGAAAAAACATGACTGTTGATTTAGATTATTTCACCTATACCAACACCCAAGAGCGAATCAATACTAGTAATGTGCGCATTCCACAAAGAGAGGAAGTCGACAGTTTTACAAATGCAACCAACCAAAGCATTACCACCTATACTTCCACTGTAAACGTTGAATGGCCCTTGGGAAAAGTCCAATTCGATTTTGGTGGTAAAGTGTCCTTTATGCAAAACAACAGCGATATAAGCACCTATAATCATAGAATCGAGGCATTAGATCTCGGGCAATCGAATCGATTTAACTATAGCGAAAACACACAAGCGCTGTACGCAAGCGCTTCTAAAACGCTAAAAAAGTGGGACATAAAATTGGGTGTTCGCCTAGAGCACACACAAACGAAAGGGCTTTCCTTAACGTTAAACGAACGCCAAGAGAACCGCTATACCCATTTGTTTCCCACCTTATACGTCACCTATACCACCAATGAAAATAACCAATGGTCATTCAACTACGGCAAGCGGATTAATAGACCTTCCTATTCTTCTTTAAATCCTTTCCGTTGGTATTCCACTCCTTATGCATATACAGAGGGAAATCCCTTTCTGCAACCCTTTTTTAGCGATAATTTTGAATTTGCACATGTCTATAAAAATAACTTAAACACCTCTTTTTATCTTTCTAAAACAACAAATGGCGTGGATCAAATTACACTCACAGCCCCCAATACGGTCACACAAGCAACAATACGCAAAAACTTTCTAAAAGAAATCAGTATAGGTTTATCCCAATCCTATACGTTCAAAGAGTGGCATTGGCTTACCTCTTACCTCCAATACAATGTAAATTACACCGAGATTAAGTCAAATTTATCCAGTACAAAAGCCGAACAAAGTGGATTGAACTTCTACTTTTCCCTCAGCAATACCCTCACCTTCAACCAAACGAAAACCCTCCTTGGTGAGGTAACCTTTCAGTACGTTGCTCCTGGAATAAGCGGCATGGATTATATCACCGCCTATCACCGCACGGACATAGGAATAAGATGGCTATTACTCGATCGAAAGCTCCAACTTAACGCGGTGGGTAGTGACCTATTCAAGACCAATAAAAACACGATTAAAAGCGAGGTCAACACCATCAAACAAACCTACACCAACTACTATGATACTCGGCAAATTAGCCTATCGTTAGTATACAAATTTGGAACAAATATAGCCGCTACAAAAACGAAAAACTTTAGCAATGAGGAAGAAAGAAACAGAACTGATTAAGTCTGTCTGCGATGTGTTCGCCAAGCTATTGAATCGCCTTTGTAACGAAGCTAAGAAGCGCTTGCAAGCAATGTCCTCAAGAGTAAATGACAATAAACTTATGACTCCTAATCTTAAATTTTATTATCATGAAATTACAAACCTTACAATCATTTGATGTATTAAACAAGGATCTTGTTAATACAATTATAGGAGGTAATGCATCATTCCAATATGACTGCAGTAAAAAATTTGATGTCGACAGCAATAGTCGTGATTATCAGCAATAAGTCTAATTCTTAATCAAAGAGTGATTAATTCCATACTAGTCAGTATTAATCACTCTTACATCATAACCAAGGAGTAACAAAGCGCAATAATAATATTTTATATCTAAAACATGATTCTAATCCTCTCATTTGACGAATACGAGCAGGGCACAGATCCTGTCATTGATTGGCTTTTATACTACAAGGCTGAGTTTGTAAAAGTTACGGTAGAAGATTTTATTCAAAAAAAACAGGCCTTTAGATTAGAGATTAATGATGGCCGAATTTTTATCAAAGGAGAAGACGTAACAGATAAAATTAAAGTGATTTGGTATCGTCGACTAGAATGTGATGTAAAAATAAGTCTCCCAAAGAACAAACCGTTCACGCAAGCGTTATTTGAAATTAATCAGGAAATAATAGACACTATTACTTACTTAAAGCGAATACTTGCGCACAAAACATGGATGCCTCAAGAAGAAGGATTCAGGTTAAACAAACTCGAAGTGACCTATCTAGCCCAACAATTTAATATTGCTACACCTACAACAATAGTGAGTAACAACAAACAAGACGTACTTGAGTTTCAGCGTACCGTCGACTGCGATTTAATTGTAAAGCCAATTAAACACAGTTCTTATTTTATTACGCCCCAGCACACTTATAGCATATATACCCAAAAACTAAAAAAAGAAGACGTAGGTGAATTGCCTGAACAATTTGTATTAACCTTATTTCAAGCCTGTATCGAAGCGGCATATGAAATACGCGTTTTTTACCTTGATGGAACATGTTATGCAAGTGCAATCATACTCACTACAGATCAATCCGATACCGTGGATATTAAGCTCAATTTTTACTCGGAGAATATTCATTGGATTCCCTATCAATTGCCCATTGAATATGAAAGTAAACTCATTGCATTTATGCAATCGATAAATCTCAACACAGGTTCGCTAGACATTATTAAAAGCAAGGCAGGTGAATATATAATGCTTGAAATCAATCCTGTTGGACAATACAATGCACCTAGCTATCGCTGTAATTATAATGTAGAAGAAAAAATAGCTAAATGGCTCATCAATCATGACACATAAATCGAACAAAACCTCCATCTTTTCTGAAGATGAATTGTGTTTTCTCCCGTTGACCTACCGAATTATGGAATGCGAAAACACCAAAGACGTGCACGAGTTGCGAACCCAAAGTTGGTATACGAAGAGTAGTAAGCATTTTAGCTCGAATTATATTGTTTGTAATTCCCATAAACCCCTTTCTAATTTTTTACTGTATGACCCTGATTCAATCTAACTATATCGTCTTATTTGCCTACTGCAAAATCGTCAAAGGCAAGGATAAAAATATTCTGTGTGATTTACAAAAGGGAAAGATCAAGTATATTCCCCAGGCCATGATAACCGTTATAACCTTGCTCCAAAGTCAGCCTTATCTCGCAGTAAAAGAATATTTTAAAGCAGAAGAAACTATTTTCCTTTCCTATGTCACTTTTTTACTACAAGAAAAATTTGCCTTTCAAAGTGAACTAGCGGCAAGTCATTTTCCTGACTTAGAAAACTCTTGGAGTAGCCCTGAAATTATAAACAATGCCATAGTAGAATACAGCTTTACACATTACAATTTAAAATCTCTCTTTGTACAACTCGATGATTTGCTCACTAAATTTATAGAACTCCGCTTAACCGTTTGCAGAGAAAACAACCTCAACGAACTTGTCGACGTACTTGAATATTGCTCCCAATCCGTTTGTTGTAGCCTTCAAATCATGTTGCCAAGCTGTGCTCCATCCTACTGCTCTAAAATAATAAATGCCCTAGATCAATTTCCAATTGTCAATAGGATCGTCTTTTACTCTAGTGAAGCCAAACACACCGTATATAGAGAAAAACACACCGTATATTTTATACCTGAAAGTCTTGAAGATATTACCAAAGCAACCATAGCCTCTACAGTCTTAATCAACAACATAGCCTTCTATCACGAATGTCAAAACCACAACCCCTATTACAACAAAAAAGTAGCTATTACCGCTAAAGGTCAAATAAAAAACTGTATTAAGAACAAAAAGGTGTTTGGATCCCTATCCAAACAACCGCTAAAACAAGTAGTGAACAGCGATGAGTTTCAAGAATTCTGGTATGTTACTCCTGATCAAATTATAGATATTCAAGACAGTGAATTGAGATACAACTACCTTATCACCCATGATATGAAAAGACGAGCCGATGGAAAATATCAACTTATTGTATAAAAAATTCAAGTTTATAAGACAACTTGAATCCGCGGATTGTGGACCTACTTGCCTAAGTATGATAGCGAACTACTACGGCAAAAAAGTAAATATTCACCAGTTAAGAACCTGGTGTCACATCAATAAAAGTGGCGTAAGTTTTTCCGAGTTAATCGATGCGGCTACTTATATTGGCTTTACGGCTGTTGCTGTTAAAATAACGATGGGACAACTTGTTGATAAAGCACCTAAACCTTGTATTCTCCATTGGAAGGACAACCATTATGTCGTTTTTTTAGGCCTTGACAAACAAGGTAGAGCCCTCATTGCCGATCCTGGGTTTTCCAAGCTAAAGATAAAACAAGCTGATTTTTTTGAATATTGGAAAAGAGACGATGAAAAAAAAGGAATTGCCCTATTATTAATCCCCAATGAAACCTTTACTATTCAGGAGATAAAAGCCAATGACGATTTTAATAAGCGCCTGTTCTTTTTGAACTATTTGAAACCTTTTAAAACTACATTCATAGGTCTTTTACTCTTGCTGTTAATCATCACCGGAATTAGCGTTTTTTATCCTTTTATCAATGAACGCTTAGTTGATGAAGGAATTCACATGAAAAATATGCAGGTTGTTCTCTATCTCTTACTTGCCCAATTTGTCCTATACACTAGTACTACTGCTATCGAATTCATTCAAGGTTGGCTGTTTCTCCATGTAAACACAAAATTAAACATTAGCCTTATCACCGATTTTTTAAAAAAATTAATTCGGATGCCCCTGATGTATTTTGAGAGTAAGCTAACCACCGATATTCTATTGAGAATCGATGATCACAAGCGAATTGAGGAGTTTTTTTCCAACCATTCGCTTCAATTTTTGGTTTCCCTCTTGCTATTTGGAATCTATTCTATCCTTTTGATACACTATTCGCTTATGGTATTTTTGTTCTTTATTCTCAGCTCTGCCCTATCTGTCCTTTGGGTATATTCCTTTCAAAACAGTCGAAGACATATCAACTACAGACGCTTTGAAATCGAAACCAAAAACAAGAACATCCTATACGAAATAATAAATGGGATTTCCGACCTTAAGATAAACAATGCAACGGACTATAAAACAAAACAGTGGAAAGAAATTGAGCTGGATTTATTCAAGTTGAACAAATCGACGATTTTACTTGAACTCAAACAGAGTATTGGCGTCAAATACGTATCTCAACTTAAAAATATTTCCATCATAGCCTATGTTTCTTACTTAGTCATTCACCATCATTTATCCTTAGGAGCCTTATTGAGTATTTCCTTTATTATAGGACAATTGACACTTCCCATAGAGAATTTCATTGCCTACCTCTATTCCTACCAAGACGCCTCCATTAGCTTGGATCGGCTTTCTGATGTGTATCGCCAAAAGGATGAGAGTCAATTATATGCTATACACAAAGAAAAAAACAAACACAACTTGTATCGCGTGAATAATGCCATTCGATTTAACCAAGTGAAATATTCGTATTTCGGTGGGAATTCCTTCAATTTATTTGAAGATTTAAACCTTTCTTTTCCCCTCAATAAAGTAAGTGCCATTGTAGGAACGAGTGGAAGTGGAAAAACTACAGTGATTAAATTGCTGTTGAAATACTGTCATATCCAAAGTGGAACGATTACATTTAAAGGGCAAGACATCAATCAAATAGAATCAGATGTTTGGCGTGATCTCATAAGTGTTGTCTTTCAAGATGGCTATATCTTTTCGGATACGGTACAAGAGAACATCACCTTAGGAGCTCCTTTTGATCCCACTCATTTTAAAAAGGTAACCCACTTATCCAATTGCAGCGAATTTATTGCGAATTTACCTCAAAAAGAGCAAACGCGAATCGGCGAGAATGGCATTGGACTAAGCAAGGGACAATTCCAACGCATTCTCATTGCTAGGGCCATGTACAAAAACCCAAAAATTCTCATACTCGATGAAGCAACCTCTGCCTTGGATGCAGAAAATGAAAAAATAATACACGACAACTTAGTAACTTTTTTCAAGGACAGAACTGTGATTATCATTGCCCATCGTTTAAGTACAGTTAAACACGCAGATCAAATCATTGTTTTATCCAAAGGCAAAGTGGTGGAAACAGGCACGCATAAAGAACTAATACAAAACCATCGCTTTTATTATTCCTTGATAAAGAACCAATTGGAAATTTAATATCAGATTGGTTTGAGTTTCCTTAGGACATTCGATTATCTTGTTGCACTTCATCGTCTTAGTCCTGGGATTAAATGTTAAAAGCCCAGCAGTGTTGCTGGGCTTTTTTCTGAAAAACTACAACTGAAAGTAGTTGGTGTAGTTTTGTAAATCCTTATCTCCTCTACCGGAAAGGTTAACCACTACGATATCTGTGGGCAAAAATGTTTTGTGTTTGAGCGCGGCTAGGGCGTGTGAACTTTCGATGGCGGGGATGATTCCCTCCAATTTACACAGTTCCAATCCGGCTTCCATGGCTTCTTCATCTTTGATGGCAAAGAATTCAGCGCGCCCTTGTTGTTTCATCAAGGCGAACAACGGTCCAAAACCGGGATAATCCAATCCAGCTGAAATAGAATAGGCTTCTAGCGGTTGTCCTGCTTCATCTTGCATGAACAAGGTATTACTACCGTGAAGAATCCCTGGCTTGCCTAAAAACGAGGTAGCTGCCGTTTGTGAGGTATTAACTCCCATACCGCCACCTTCTGCAACGATCAACTGCACAGTTGGGTCTTCCAAAAAGGAGTAGAACGCACCTGTAGCATTACTTCCACCCCCTACACTAGCCACGACATAGTTAGGTTTATCCACCCCTTCTTTCTCTAGTAACTGCTGTTGAATTTCTTTGGAGATCACCGATTGAAAACGTCCAACCATATCAGGGTATGGATGAGGTCCGACTACAGATCCGATTAGATAATAGGTATCCGTTGGATTTTCAATCCAGTAGAGCAAAGCCTCATCTACTGCTTCTTTTAACGTTTGTGTACCTGTTTTAGCTGGGCGAACCTCAGCGCCTAACATTTTCATACGCGCTACATTGGGTGCCTGACGTTCAATATCTGTAGCTCCCATAAACACCACACATTCTAAACCAGCTAAGGCACATACTGTTGCTGTCGCCACACCGTGTTGTCCAGCACCAGTTTCGGCAATAATTTTCTTTTTACCTAAGCGCTTCGCCAGTAATACTTGACCAATGGTATTGTTGATCTTATGCGCTCCGGTATGGCATAAATCTTCTCGCTTTAGATACACTTTTGTGTTGTACAGAGCCGATAAACGCGCGGCATAGTACAAAGGCGTTGGTCGCCCTACATAATCGGCTAATAGCTTTTGATACTCAGCTTGAAAGGTTGGCTCGTTCATTATTTCTAAATACACGGCTTGCAATTCACTGACAATTGGCTCTAAAGCTGGAGGTATAAAAGCACCTCCAAAATCGCCATAAAATCCTGCTTGATTTACTTGATACTTCATCTTGATTCTGATTTAATAAATAGGTTTGTTTTTAATTTTTGGGCACAAAAAAAGGGCTTGTCGTGATGACAAGCCCTTAGAGGTGTAGGAATAATATATACGTTTCCTTATATTTTTTCTTCATACATACCAATAGCAGGACAGCTCACGACGTCTTGACGTAAGTTGCTCCACCACCAATTGTTTGTATGTTTAAAATTCATTTCTGTTATTTTTACGGTGTAAAGGTAGGAATTAATTTTAGTTGACCAAATAAAAAAAAAGCTGCCTGTATCAACAGACAGCTTTTACTTTTTACAGCATTACTAACGCATTCTTCTCTGGATCAATCTCCGAAACATCATATCCACTAAACTTTTTCAAGTAGGATTTGATTGATGTCCCATATCCATCGCTAAATGAATTAGCTCCATTACTTTTCAAATATTTTCTCACAGATCCTGCTCCACCTAAGTGTGCCGCAGCCAGTATACCTGACTCTGTGATTCTGATCCCGTCGATTCTTCGTCCTTCGTACGTTTTAATCTCATTTCTAAGAATCCACTTGTTTTTTGCAATCAGGGCATCAAATGCTTTTTCCTGTAATTGCGGATCATTCAAAAACTCTTCAGAATCAAAAATCCCTATTGATCTTAGAGCTAACCTTCCGAATTGGTATTTTCCGATGTAACCATACGAGTTGACAATTCGATACAATCCATTAGATTCTCTAGCACCTAATGCTTGTTTAAAACCAATGTAGGTTTTCCCTGTAAATGGTATTACGGCTAATTCATCTGTCTTTACTTCCTTCGTCATTTTCTCTTCTGGAAGATGGTAAGACAGCGCTTCATCGGGAAGTATTTTATACTGTTCTAAAAGTATAACTTCGTACTTTTTAAAACCCGAAAAAACTCCACCTAATAGCAGTAATAAGCCAATAAAAAAAGAACATTTTTTCCTCATTAAAATTAATTTCTCAAGCCCTGTCACCACTTGAAATTTCACTCCGCAAAGTTACCTCCTTTTTTAAATCTGCCTATTTTTTAATCGTTAAATTACATTCCCTTAACCTTACGTTTACACACAAACACTGATTAACAAAGAGATACAAGAAAAAACTTTAACATTTAAACCCTTGTAAAAATCTTAAAATTTTACTATATTTTATAGCTTAAATCAGTTTCAAAAAATAAAAAAGAGAACTAAAACGCTTTTTTCAGTCCTCTTTTTGTCTTTTTTTACCTCGAAAATTACTCCTCCATTTTGGCTGATAATTCAAACCACTTTTCTTCTTTTTCTTCGAGTTCTTTTATTATCTTTTGAAGTTCTTTTGCCTTGGTTTCAATTTGATCATCACTCACTTTTCCATCGGCAAATTCCTTTTCAATTTGTTGTTTCTGCTCTTCTAACTTTGCCATCTCCCGTTCTGTTTTTTGCAATTCTTTTTGCTCTTGAAACGTCAGGCCATTTTTCACTTGATTTTCCTTCCAGTTGACTTTTTCTTTCGGACCTTCTTCCTTCACGGGTTCTATACTGTCCTCATAGGCTCTAAAATCGGAATAGTTTCCAGGGAAATCTTCAATTTCTCCATCACCTCTAAACACAAATAAGTGGTCGACAATCTTATCCATAAAATAACGGTCGTGAGAAACCACAACTAAACAGCCAGGATAATCTAACAAAAAGCTCTCTAAAACGTTTAACGTTACGATATCCAAATCGTTGGTTGGTTCATCGAGAATCAAGAAATTGGGGTTTTGAATCAAAACGGTACACAAATACAAGCGCTTTAACTCTCCTCCACTTAATTTCTCCACAAAGTCATGTTGTTTCTTGCGATCGAATAAGAAGCGTTCCAAAAGCTGTCCTGCCGAAATAGAACGTCCTTTGGCTAAGGGAATATACTCACCAAACTCCTTAATTACATCAATTACCTTTTGTTCAGGTTTAACGTTGATTCCGCCTTGGGTATAGTAACCAATCTTAATGGTCTCACCAATCACGACTTTTCCTGTATCAGGTTTGATCGATTGGGTTAAGATATTTAAAAAGGTCGATTTTCCCGAACCATTTTTTCCAATGATTCCAATGCGTTCTCCCCTATTAAACATATAGCTAAAATCCTTTAGAATCACCTTGCCGTTAAACGATTTGTTCAACTTGTGCAATTCGACCACCTTACTTCCCATGCGCTCCATATTGATTTCCAACTCTACTTGGTGCTCTTTTCTTCTGCTATGGGCTTTTTCTTTGATGACGTAAAAGTCGTCAATACGCGATTTGGATTTCGTCGTACGCGCTTTGGGTTGTCTTCGCATCCACGACAACTCTTTGACAAATAAATTCTGTGCTTTGTCAATGCTGGCATTTTCTGCGGCTATTCGCTCTTCCTTTTTTTCTAAGTAGTACGAATAATTGCCTTTATATTGATAGATAATTCCATTGTCTAACTCAATGATCTCATTACACACATTTTCCAAGAAAAAGCGGTCGTGGGTCACCATAAACAATGTAATATTCTCTTTTGCAAAATAGTTTTCCAACCATTCGATCATTTCTAAGTCCAAGTGGTTGGTTGGCTCATCGAGGATCAACAAATCGGGTTTATTGATTAAGATAATTGCCAAAGCCAAGCGTTTTCGCTGTCCACCTGATAGCGTTTTCACTTTCAACTTTAAATCGTCGAGTTTCAGTTTGGAAAGAATTTGTTTGTATTGAGTTTCGAAATCCCAAGCGTTGTGAATCTCCATTTGCTCAAAGGCTTTTTGATACGCCTCTTGATCTTCAGGGTTTTCCAATGCCTTTTCATAAGCTTCAATAACCGTCAAAACTTCGTTATCCGAGGCGAAAATACTTTCTTCAATGGTCAATTCATCTTGAAGATTGGGTTCTTGAGATAAAAACTCCATGCGAATTCCCTTGCGCATGACCACTTGTCCTTGATCGGGATCATCGGCACCGGTTAATATTCGCAAAATGGTCGTCTTCCCTGATCCATTTTTTGCAACAAAAGCAATCTTTTGATCTTTATTAATACCAAATGACACATTTTCAAACAAAGTATGTGCCCCAAAAGATTTCGATATATTTTCTACTGATAAATAATTCACTTCAACAAAATTTTGACAAAAATAACCTTTTATTCTCCATTAAAAAAGGGCGTCTATTTTAAGCTTCCTCTTTCTTATCATTGCAGTTGGCATTTATTGTGGCTACCACATATTCAGATTGAGTACCAATGCGGTATCTTCCACCCCAAATCCCAAGGCCTGAACTAACGTAAAACTGGGTTGTTCCCTTCTTTACATAGCCGTGAGATTGTTCAAACAAATAGTCTGTAATCCACGAAAAAGGCCAAACTTGCCCGCGATGGGTGTGTCCTGAAAACTGAAAATCAAGGTGTTGTTCTGCCGCTTGTGCTAAGTCATAGGGTTGGTGATCCAAGACAATCTGTATTACATTGGGTTGGGGTTGAACCAGATCGCACAGCGCTTTGCGGTGAGGATTGGATTTATCATCTCTTCCGATAAGCTGTAGAGGACCTATATTCACCACCTCATCGCGCAAAACAGTAATATTGGCTTTGCGCAAAAAAGCAAGACTCATTTCGACATTCGCCAAATACTCGTGATTACCCAAACAGGCGTAAACGCCGTGTTTACTTTTAATTTCCCGCAATAACTCATCCAACTTATAATACGTCAAAGGCAACAGACTATTGTCAATGATATCCCCTGCAAATAACACAACGTCAGCATCTTGTTCGTTAATAAAGGCAACCCAGCGCTTCAATTCACGTCTGCTAATTGCATGACCTAAGTGTAAATCACTTAATACAACCATTTTAATAGGCTCAGCCAACGGTTTAACGGTCTCTAAATGCAAAGTAACAACTTTCTTACGGTAGTAATTGACATTGCCAATACCTGCTATAAGTGCTGTACCTAGCACAATAATCCACGCTTGTAATTGAGGTAAAACGAGCAGTCCCCCACTAAAAGTCACGAAATGATTGCCCCAAATAGCTATGACAAGTTCTGAAACTAGGGCAAGAAGAAACGAATAGATGATCAACATTAGCCAGCCCGTTCCCACTTTATATAAAATAGCGGCCTCTGGTACGCTAATGCGTTTTCTCAACGCAAAAAACAAAATTGGCGAGACAATCAGAAAAGCCACCGCCACACCATAGATGACCTGAATACTCCAAATCTTATGCTCCACTAATGGATAAACGCGAAATCCTAAATACAAATTAGCTAAAAAATACGCCACAAAAATGGCTACAAAAAACAATCTTCCCTTCATGAGTTTTAAAATAAAATCTATAGCGCGCTACTGAATAACAGCAGCTTACTAGCCATTTTAGCAATAATACGATCCTTTCTTGCTTTCTCGAGTTTTATTAACAAATAATTGACGAGTTAATTCTTTACCTGAATCGCATCCTTCAAAACTAAGCGAACGCGGGTCCCCGTCTCAGTAGATTGAATAGTCAAGTGCTCATCTAAATACGCCTGAATCATTTTCATGCGTTCTTTCACCAAATACAACCCTTTTGATTCGTGAGTTGCTCGTTGTTGTAAGTCTTGTTGATTTCCGATTCCATTGTCGATTACCTCTAGGATAACATCCGCTTGCTTTTGGTAAATATTAATGTGCAATTTTGGGTGTTCAATACTTTCAGGAAAAGCGTGTACCAAGCTATTTTCTACAAAAGGCTGTAACAACAGGGGTGGAATCGTAATCTGATGCAAATTCAAATGCTTCTCTACAGTGATTTCCAACTGCACACGCTCGTCTAAACGCATATTTTCCAATTCAAAATACCCCTCAATATAGTCGATCTCATCCTTAACACTCACTTGTTCAACCATAGAGAGATTGAGTGTTTTGCGTATTAAAGACGCAAATCGCTCCAGATAGTACAGGGCTTCCTCTTCTTTATGTGCAATAATAAAGTACTGAAACGAACTCAATACATTAAAAATAAAATGGGTATTCAACTGACTGCGCACGGAGAGTACTTTTAATTCTGCTACTTTCTTTTCAAAACGCAACTGTTTATCCTTTATCTCCTGCTGTCGTTTGAGTCGCCTGAAGATCAGCATCACAATCCCTATCACCACCAATCCCACCACGCTAAAAAACCACCAGCTGTAGTAAAAGGGAGGTTTTATCGTAACATCTAGCAACAATTCGATTTGTTCGCTTCCATTATTATAGTCGTAAATTCTAATTTCAATCGGGTATTTTCCCGCATTCAAATAGTGTAAGGTCAAGGAAGGTTGCTCTAAATTAATCCATTGTTCCGTAGGTTTTACTCGATATTGAAACTTTAATTTATCGGGATATTTTGCTCCTAGTAAAACAAAATCAACAAAAATAGAATTTTGATAATTGGGCAAAACCAGTTTTTTTTCGGTTAAGAGTTGTCCTTGCTTAAGTTCCAAAAGGGTTTCATTAACTTTTACTGAAGAAATAACCAAATTATACTGTATCGGTTGGGAATTAAAGTGACGCCGATCTAAGGTGTATAATCCTTTCTTTGTACCTAAAACTAAGTTCGGTCCTATAATACCACTGCTTTTTATTGCGTAATTATCCAGACCTTGTTCTTTATTAAACAGAAATGTTCCTTTGTTATCTAATACGGTGACCCCCACATTTGTTCCAATATACAACTGATGATCAACGTACTCCAAGAACGTAATTCCGTGTCCTAGGATAGACTCTTGTTCGATTTTAAATTTTACTTTAGGTTGTGAATCACTGAGGTCCAAGCAATATACATCGCCAAAATCTGTAGCCACATACAATTGCGCACCATCACCTTTTTTTAGGTGTTTTAATCTATTTTCTACAAATACTCCCTCTTGATAGAGTGAGCGAAACTGGTTGTTTTCATAGACATACAAACCATCCAAAGCGCCTGCTAGGTACAGCTTTCCCTCTACCTCTTTCATATCAACGATATCGCGTGGAACAAAAGCTCCATCCGATCGATCGAAGTATTGGTAGTCGAAAGTGGTTAAATCATCATACACTCTAACTCCTCCATAGGGATCAGTTTCAACGAGTTGATTGTGGAAAAAATCAAATTGATAGGTGTGAATGCCAGCATATTGCTTTAGCTGTCCATCTAAGGTTAGTTGGAAAAAACCAATATTAGTGCTTACCCATAGGGCATCTGCATGGACAACGGCTTTGTAAAACTTAATCTGATTGGCGAGAATGCGGTGTTCTATTTCGAAAAAGTTATTTTCACGAGTAGTCACACCAATAAACGGTTTATTATTCGCCAATTGAAACGACTTAAAAGCCTCTTTTCCTTTAGTTTGAACGATTTTATTTTGATGGACAACACACCAGCCTTTCGCTCCAAAAACATGAATATACTCCCCGTGTACCACTAGGGCATCAATAAGACCGAATCGCGGATCAAAACGCAAAGGCGAACCTAAATCCACTTGATATAATCCATGTTCTTTAGTCCCTACGTATAAAAAATTTCGTTTACTGTCATAGGCTAAGCTGTATAGATCCGTATTTTCTATGCCGTACGTTTGATTGAGTTTTTCTATGTGATGTCCATCCCACGCATAAATACCACCGCCCTCATTGAGAATATCCGCACTAACCCAAAAAACTTTATTCCCTATTGCTTGAAAAAAACGAGTCCCTTTTACATTGTTATTTAGTGAAGTGCCATGAGATCCCTGAGATTGTATTTCAAGAGCGAACTTCAATCCCAGCAATAACTCTTGCCGTTTGGGATCAAAAAAGGAAGCGACAACTTCTTTTTTATCTCCGATGGAATGCAATTGTCCGGCTTCAACTTTAAACACCCCGTGATTGATAGTGGTTGCATAAATAGCGTGATCCTTTTGGTAAAAACTCGATACGGCACTCGGGGTAGCAAGTGAATGCTGCTTAGAAAAGGTCTCTATTTTAAGTGTAGGAATATCGATAATGGAAATTCCCTCCGAAGTACCGATATACAACTTTGTGTCAAACACAGCTAAACAATTGATGCGATCTTCGTCTAATCCCGTTGCGGCGTTGAACAATTGTGTTTTTGTTTTGCCTCTATACAAAATCCCTTGTCCATAACTTCCCGCCCAAATTCCTTGATCTCCATCTTCAACGATTGAGGTTATATTGGTAAACCGATGTTTGAGCGCTTCATCATCTACTACTATACGCCCCTGTTTTTTCACGCTCAAGCCCGCTCGTGATCCAATCCAGAGCATCCCTTTACTGTCCATGAGCAAAACACGAACATCATTGGCAATCAGCCCATCTGCTGTTGTATAACGTGTTGTGACCGTGGTCTGCCCATAAAGTAAGGGAAGCGATAACCCAAATAGCAGGAGCATCATCCACCGTATCATAACTCAAAGGCTCTAAATTCTTTCATTTTAGCAGCAGAAACAACAATATCGTGCTTGACTTCACAATCGTTGATGACAATTTCGTGTTTGAAAACAATGCGATTACTCCCCGTTTCAATGTGTTTAATGTGTTTCATATTGACGACATAAGATCGCCCTACCCGATAAAAATGAGGGTGTTGTAACTTGGCTGAAACTGCTCCTAATGTTTTAGAAACTAGGTATTTTTGATCTTTTAAATATACTTCACAATAGTTGTCATCTGCTTTACAGTAGATAATATCATCCACGGAAACAACATCGCGCTTTTGGTTGCTCTTGATGAGTTTGATAAACAATTGCTCTCCCTCTTTCTCTAGGTATTTGTCATATGCCAATTGCAAATTATCCACGGCAATAGGCTTCAATAAATAGTATAAACAAGGGTGTTGATTCAATACCTCTAATGCGTATTGACTATACGCAGTTGTAATAACAACTTCAAAGGAAAGTGGTTTTTCGAAATAGTCAAACAAAGCTAATCCGTTTTCTTTGGGCATCTGAATGTCCAAGAAAACGAGATCGGGTGTATATTGTTCAATCATTTTTACTGCTTCTGCGACCGATTTTGCCGTGTAAAAAACCAATTTATGTTGGAGCTGTATGCTGTTTTGTAATCGGTGTTTCAATACTTCGGCAACCTTCGTCTCGTCATCAACAATTAGAACGACTAACTCATTCATAATCTAAATTCGTTTGTAAGGTTGTATGTTGGTGTGTAGATTAGCTAATCGCTTTTCTATTGTTTCAAATATAACATATCACTAACGAATTTTATACAAAAATCAACTTATTTTATTTCCTCTTTCTTTACCTTCTTCAGAAATAAATTATTCATGGGATTAATGCCCAATTGATGAATATTTCGGCGACTGAATCTCACGGCTTGGTCATAAAACAAAACCAAGGCAGGAACCTCTTCTGCGATCAAGCGATCCATTTGTTCATATAGCGCAATGCGTTGATCAAGTGCCGTAAGCTCAAAGGCGCGTTCGTACATCGCGTCATAGGTTGGGTTGTCAAAAAAGGTATAATTAGGTCCGTTAGGTGCTTTGTTTTTGCTGTAAAATAGAGAAAGATAATTTTCAGCATCGGGATAATCGGCAATCCAACTCCCTCTAAAAAACGCAATTTTACCTGAAGCCATCCCTTGTCTCAAGGTAGCTGGTGGCATGACATCGACTTCTACGGTAAGACCAATTTTTTGCCATTCTCTTTGCAAATACTCGGCTATATCCAAATATCCTGCATTAGTAGACAACGGAATAACGACTTTGGACAGCTTGTGTTCTTCTTTGTACGCTTGTACCAACTGTCTCGCTTGTTCTACGTCGTACAATACATCCGATACGGTATTCCCTGGTAAACCACGGGGTATAAATCCGCCGACTTGAGCGCTTCCCATTCCACTGCGCAAATGTTGTAACATTTTAACGCGATCAAACCCCTTATTCAATGCCTGACGAATGCGCTTATCACTCGTAGGGCTATTTTTATCTGCCATATTGAATCCCAAATATTCCGTGTTGAGGTAAGGTCCCGTTTCCATCTGCACCTCCTCTTGATATTTGGGTTGTAACTTCCCTTCAAGGGTAATCAGATCATCTTTATACGAAGGGTCTAAGCCCGAGATAAAATCCAAATTGCCCTGAATAAACTGTAAAAAAGCACTTTGTTTATCAGGTAAAAAAGTAATGGCTACCGACTCGAGATAAGGTAGTTGAACCCCTTGCTCATCTCTTTCAAAATAATTGGGATTTCGCCTTAAGACCAATTTGACATTTTCCTCCCAAAATTTAAAATAAAACGGTCCTGTTCCAATGGGATGTGTTCTAAAATCATGTTGAGGGTCTTCCACGACTTCTCGAGGAACCACGGAAGCATATCGCATGGATAACAATCCGAGAATTGCGGGAAAGGATTCTTTTAACTGCAAGCGAAATACAGTGTCATTCACGGCTTGATAGCGCTTAACTTTTTGCATAATCCATCCACCGGGAGATGCTGTTTTCACATCGGTCAATCGGTCTAAACTATACACAAAATCAGCAGCAGTTACCGCGCGTGTTTGCGCCTCACCAAAAGCAGGGTGTGGATGAAAGTACACCCCTTTGCGCAAAATAAAATCATAGGTCAATCCATCGGAAGAAGCAGTCCACGATTGAGCAATGTCTCCTACCACGTTTAATTGATCGTCGAGTTGTACCAACCCATTAAACAACTGATTACAGGGCCATATCACAGCCATACTGCGTGCGAAAGCTGGATCAAGTGTTTGAATATTAGAATCTTCATTGTAGCGAAAGACTGTTCCCTCTACTTTTTCTTGTGTTTTATTTCGACAAGAAGCAACAGTGAAGCAGATACAAAGAATTGATATATAATAAATTATTGATTTCATCAAACCGAATTTTGTACGTAAATTTGCACGCTTTGTGACAACAAAGAGTAAATATACTTCAAAGTTACTACTCATAGTAAAGAATGATTATGGAAAATAGAAAAAAAGTAGCTTTTTACACCTTAGGCTGTAAGCTAAACTTTTCTGAAACCTCAACAATAGCAAGAAGTTTCGTAGATGAAGGTTTTGATCGTGTTGAATTTGAAGATGTGGCAGACATTTATGTAATCAATACGTGTTCTGTAACCGAAAATGCAGATAAACAATTCAAACAAATAGTTAAAAAAGCACAGAAGAAAAACGACAAGGCTTTTATTGCCGCTGTGGGGTGCTATGCACAATTAAAACCGGCTGAACTAGCCAGTGTTGATGGTGTGGATTTGGTTTTAGGGGCAACGGAAAAATTCAAGTTAACCGATTATATCAATGACCTTTCAAAAAACGAAATGGGACAAGTACACTCTTGTGAGATTTCAGAAGCAGATTTTTATGTAGGGTCCTACTCTATTGGAGATCGCACGCGAGCGTTCTTAAAAGTTCAAGATGGCTGCGATTACAAATGTACGTATTGTACTATTCCGTTGGCTCGTGGTATTTCTCGAAGTGATACAATGGAGAATGTCTTGAAAAATGCAGCTGAAATTTCGGCTCAAGACATCAAAGAAATTGTACTAACTGGAGTAAATATTGGCGATTACGGAAAAGGAGAGTTTGGCAATAAGAAACACGAACACACATTTTTAGAGCTTGTACAAGCATTAGATCAAGTAGAGGGAATTGAGCGTTTGCGCATCTCTTCGATTGAGCCTAACCTATTAAAAAATGAAACCATCGAATTTGTTTCTCAAAGTAGAACCTTCGTACCTCACTTTCACATTCCCCTACAATCGGGAAGCAACGACATTTTAAAGAAAATGAAGCGCCGATACATGCGCGAACTATACGTTGAACGCGTAGATAAAATTCGCACAGTAATGCCCGATTGCTGTATTGGAGTGGATGTAATTGTTGGTTTCCCTGGTGAAACAGACGAAAAATTTTTAGACACCTACAATTTCCTGAGCAACCTAGATATTTCTTACCTTCACGTATTCACCTATTCGGAGCGCGACAATACGGAAGCCATAGCTATGGAAGGTGTTGTACCGATGGAAGTGCGCAACAAAAGAAGCAAAATGCTTCGCGGTTTATCCGTAAAAAAACGCCGTGCCTTCTATGAGTCTCAAATTGGAAAGGAGAAAACCGTTTTGTTTGAGAGCGAAAACAAGGAAGGATACATTCACGGTTTTACCGAGAATTACGTCAAAGTAAAAACACCGTGGGATCCAGCTTTAGTCAATACGCTTCGCGAGATTAAATTAACGAAAATTGACGACGACGGTATTGTTCGATTTGATTTTCTAGATTAAATAAAAAAACCTGTTTGAATTGACGTTCAAACAGGTTTTTTGCTTTTTTTCACCCAAATTGGGGTATGTATGCTGTGTGTGTTATAAGTGGTTTTTAAATCTCACAGGATTAAATTCTTATCCCTGGAGGAAGCATTTCTTTGTAAATAGGATTTTTCCTAAAGAAAGAAACAATTTTTGGGTGGGTAGGAACTACGCGTAGTCTTTTTTCTCTAACAATATCGAGTACCCCTTTTAGAAAATCGATGGATTGCGCTTGAACACCTTCCTCGAACCCCTTTAACTTGGTAAGAAAGATTTTTCTTTCTTGTAGTGAATACTCCACGCTAAGCAAACCTTGATCGGTTTCGAGCTCAAACTGACGAAGCAATTCATTGTCTTTAATTTCCATTATACTAAAATTTTATATTTTCATGTTATGCTGATACCTCCTTTTCATAGCAACAAAAAAAGAACGGTGGCGAATGCCCCTATTCATAACAATTATATCGTAAGAAATTTTTAGATTATATATACCGCGAATGCAACTATTTTTATCGCTATATTTATCAAAGTTCGTCATTTTTTTCCAAACCGTCCCTATTTAGTATGTTAATTTATTTAAAATGAACAAAATACCAATTTATTTCTTCCCGGGCATGTCTTCCACCTCGCTCATTTTTGAACGATTAAAATGGGATACTTCTGTTTTTGATCTGCATTTTTTAGAATGGTTGCCTTGTGAAAAGAACGAAAATTTATTGGATTACACCGCGAAATACATTCCGTTGATTCAACATAATAATCCTATCTTAGTGGGCGTTTCTTTCGGTGGAATTATAGCACAGGAATTATCCAAGCGCATTGAGGTTCAAAAAACAATTATCATCTCGAGCGTTCGTTCCAATCGCGAATTTCCCGCCTGTTTTAAATGGGCAAAATACACCAAGCTCTACAAGTTAATTCCTACACATGGCGTGGAATTCTTACTAAAGCTGGTTGCTCGCTACGGAAGTGACAAACAAAAAAATCGCGTGGAACTGTATAATCGCTATTTGTCCATTCGAGATCCACACTACCTCAATTGGTGCATTCAAGCGATAGTAACGTGGAATCAGAAAGAAGCGTTGGATCAGGTCATCCACATTCACGGTACAAAAGACGAAATCTTTCCTATAAAAAACATAAAAAATGCAATTAAAGTAAAAGGGGGGACTCATGCAATGATCCTAGTGAAGTACAAATGGTTTAACGAAAATCTACAAAAAATTATACTAGAATAACTATGAAAAAAAATCTAAAAAACGCACTTTACACAACAGCAGTTGTCGGGGTGGCTTCTACGTTTATCTTTGCAACTGCACACAGCGCATCTGATCAAAATACGGAACAAAAAAGCCCAACAGAACACCACGTTTCTTTACCGCTAACTGCAAATTTTGCTGGAGAATCAGCCCCGCTAGACATTATTGATGTCAAAGAGCGCTTTGACCGCGAAATGATTATCAACGCTAACCTACATTCATCCACAACTCTCGTGATCAAAAGAGCTGAACGCTACTTTCCTATCATTGAACCAATTTTGAAAAAAAATAATATACCCGATGACTTCAAATACCTTTGTGTCATCGAAAGTACTTTGTCCAACGTAGTTTCTTCAGCAGGAGCTACAGGATTCTGGCAATTCATGAAAGGTACTGCTGGCGAATACAACCTGACCGTTGACGATACTGTAGACGAGCGTTACCACTTAGAAAAGGCGACAGAAGCCGCTTGTAAATACTTCAACGACGCTAAAAATCGCTTTGGTTCTTGGACGATGGTTGCCGCAGCATATAACAGAGGAATGGCGGGAATGACCAAAGCCATGAACTCCCAATATGTAGACAACTATTACGATTTGTTTCTAAATCAAGAAACTTCTCGTTATGTATTCCGCATCCTTGCAATGAAAGAAATTATGAGCCATCCCGAGCGCTACGGATACAATATTCCCAAAGCAGATAAATATCCTCCTATTCCCATGCGTACCATTACAGTAAGCAATGATATAGAAGATCTACCGATGTTTGCACAAGAACAAGGTTCAAACTACAAAATTTTGAAACTATATAACCCGTGGTTAGTCAATACAAACTTAAAAACCAAAGGTAAAACCTATACCATCGAGTTACCGAGATAAATTGGTTAACGGTTGAACTAAACTGGGAACTAAACTTCATTATAAATTCCAAAATGGACAAAGAAACATACATTAAAACTGCCCTAGAAACAATTAAAGCCAAGAATCTGCAAGAGCCTTTTGAATTGGCAAAAGGCAGTGTAATCACGAATTTAGATCAATACTTAAACAGCTTGCGATCTTCCTATTTACAGGCAAAAGACCCGAGAATTGAACAACTATTTTACGAAAAAATTGAGCATTTACTCAGCTTATAAATAGCGATTTAAAAAGGAGACAATCAGAGTTAAGGTTGTCTCCTTTTGCTCTTTATGGGGGATATGTCCCACTTGTTCAAAGATGTACTTTTCTGCTACCCCACTTACATGTTGGAGGGTTTGTTCCACTTGTGCCAAAGAACCATACTCGTCTAAATCACCTTGTAAAAAAAGTAAAGGAGAGGTAATACGAGACAATTCTGCCACCATCGTCCAATCGCGATACGCTGGGTCCAACCAGATATCAAACCAAGCATAGCACAGCTTTTCCACGCGTTCTCCGTGATATTTAGCCAAACGATGCCTTAATTCTGTCTCTTCATAAGCTTTTTTCGCATCTCGTACACCTTGCAAAGTCTCCTCTTCCACAAAGACATGACCAGCCTCAATAACCATAGCCGCTGTATGTTCTGGGTATAAGATACCATACCAAAGTGCAATAGAAGCCCCATCACTATGTCCAAAAACGGCAATTTTACCCAACTGCAAAACTTGGCGCAAAGCCTCTAAAAACTCCCCTTCTTGTTCCAAGTAGTTTCGCTCGCGAAAAGAAGTTTGCATAGGTTGGGATTTTCCATAGCCCACGCGATCATAAACCATAACATCACACTGCAAATGCTCGGCTAACAAACCTGGCCAATCGCGCCATAATGCTATACTTCCCAAAGAATCGTGCAACAACACTAAGGTTGTTTCCGTAGTAGGCCGATCCTGGGTATACAGCTGAACAGCTATCTCTTGTCCCTGCACTGAAACTATTTTATCCGTAATTCTATACATTTTTTTAGCTTTACCCAAAAATATAAATTTTAATGCAATATATATTTGAATAGTATATGATTAATTGCGAATGTTACAATACTACTATTCCCCACCTTTCCCTCTGTTTAGTGTAAATTGATTTATACTCCTATATTTACCTACATAACAACTGTACAACAATGAAAAAAATAACAATCGCATTACTACTAAGTATCTTCAGTATGGTGCAAACACAAGCGCAAACGACACCTAACTATCCCGAACAATTCACGACTAACCTCGCACAACACTGTGGCAAGGCCTATAAAGGAAAAATTGTTTCCACGCCTATCCCAGCCGATTTTGAAAATAAGGAACTCATCATGTATGTTTCATCCTGTACAAATCGAGAGGTAAAAATTGCTTTTTTTGTTGGGGATGACCTTTCTCGTACTTGGGTATTTACCCTCAAAGGCGATCGACTGGAACTTAAACACGACCACCGTCAACCCAACGGTCAACCGGATGAAATCACCATGTATGGAGGAACAACCACCAATACAGGAAACGATACAATACAGTATTTTCCCGCAGATCAAGAAACAGCCCAGAGCATTCCCGCGGCAGCATCTAACCTATGGTGGGTAACCATTAACGAGGAGGAATATAGCTATAATCTACAACGTGCGGGTGCTAAAACTAGCTTTAATGTGGTGTTTGATCTAACGAAACCTATTGTAACGGCTAAACGCGCGTGGTAGTTCGTTACTAGTTTATACCTAAGAATAACTCGTGTAACGGATTAATTCAGAACTTCACCTTAATGAATAAAAACGTATTATTTTTTAACATTTATCCAACATTTAGAGCACAAAACTTATTATCATTACTATAAAAAAAATATCTTATTATTTGTTTTATATATTTTTTTAGTTAAAAATTTAACAAAAGACCACAAATAGTCATTATAGAGTAATAGAAAAAGTACTTTTATTCAAATTCAAAAAGATAAAATTATGCCTAAAAAGAATGGATTACCATGCTGCTACTGACGCAGCTGGTGCATATGTATGGGGAGCAGCTGGAACAGCTTTAGGGCCTCTTGGTACAGCAGTTGGTATCGTAATTGGTGGAGTCGGATCGAGTGCTTGGAGTTGGTATTGGGATCAACCAAGTATGATTTACCTAGCAGATGATAAATTTGCACAGCATTTTGACAATCTAAATCAGCAGGTTGGATTTGCACACAATAAATTCATTGTTGAATTTATTAATGATAACTTAAATAAATTTAAGAATTCAACTGATTTTGTAGATACCTTACATGCACCTCTTGTTACTAAATTATCAACATCTTTTTCGATGTCCACAAAAGAAGTCGAAAGTATTTTTGATAAAAAAAAGCTAGTTAGTGATTTAGATAAATTCTCTAAAACATTTGATGAATTGGACACTGACATCTTTATTGACAATATTGTTTCTATTATACAAGAAAATTATGAAGACGATAAAGTTCCTACCTATTTTAAAAAGGTATTAATTGAAACTGCAGATGCAAAAGATCTTGATGTTGAGACTTATTTTGATAAAAAAATTGAAGAAGTTAAACAAAATAAAACGCTGAATGAGCTAGAGCAAGAGATTCATTTTAACGCGTTAAACACCTTCAAATACGCTCTCGCTTTATGGAATCGAAATATTAAATAAAATGAATACACACTTAATAAGACTCGCACCAAATATTTTATTGACTATAATTATATTATTTTTATTAATTAAATCAAATAAAACAGGGATTAAAAATAATAATAAATATTACATTGTTGGGTTAGTCCTTACAGTTACCTATATATTATTAGAGTTATTTTACTTTACGTAATCCCCTCTCTAGCAATAAATCTAAAAGAGCCGAAGAACCACAAATAACAAAGTTTCAATTCCCATTGAGACTCTTTTATCCTAACATAAGACTGACATATAAATTAGTAGAGATTCAATCGATGCAATCACCTCTTCCCAAGCAAATCTAGATTTAGGTAAAGCGTTTCCTGCTATCACATTTGAACAACTGCTTCATACAGTGTCAACTATTTTTAATTTAGATATTACAATTATAGATCTACCCATTTATTTTAACTATGTCTACAAAAAAGTTTAAAAAACCAACCTAGTCAATTGAAGCAAGTATGAAAAGAAAAACGTTAATGTATCTTTTCAATCATAATAAATATTTCTATATAACCAGTTTCCAGGGCTATCATTGAAATAAAAATAAAAACTTAAAGATTAAAAATTGATTAATCTTTCACATATCCTACAAGAGAAAAACACATACTTCATCTTCACATAAGAGACAAATCACTTTACTTATTGTAATTTATTATCACTTTGTAATTATTTTAAAAAAATGAACAAAAAACTACTAACTATTCTATCTTTGTGCTTATTAGGATTTGCTTGTAATCACGAAAGTTCTTTAGATCTTAAGAATGATTTTACGCTCAATAGTGAAAAAAATCATTTCAATAAAAATTACGAATCTATTAAATCAGACATGTATAAGAGTATAATAGATAATTGGGATAAGAATTTTGAAGAAGTTGAAAAATATACTTTAGAAGCTTTTAACAAAAATGAAAATTTTGTAAAAACAAAAGAAGTAAATAATACTGATACTATTAGAATTAACATTAACTATAAATTTAATTATTCTAAGCAAGTTTCTTCTCTATTGTCAGAATTATATAGTAAGATTTACAACAGTCCTTTAGATAATTTAAAAATTACTTTTCTTGACCAAAAGAAAAGTATGCTTGCTCACAAAGAGTTAACAAAGGAAGATTACGAAATTTTATATCCTATTTATGCATCATTTGAGGCAAGTATAGATTTCATATTATCCAAATGATCCTAGATTTAAAGGAATAAATCCTATCAAACCTTCCTTGGATTATCAAGGTAATGGATTATATAAAGAAGAAACTTTTAAAGAACTTCAAATTAGCTTAATAGACCTACAAGAAGCCTCCGAAACTAGTAACGTAATTATAAATTTAAACTAAGATAACTAATGAAAAAAAAAATAATAATCTTAGTAGCCACCTTATTGTTTACATTTATATTTTACTTTAAAGGCAGTATTAATGTTCTATGGACTACTAAGTTTTGCTTTTATAAAGACATTATGTTTTATGTAGCTTTACTAATAGCTTTTTTATTTGGTTTCATATTTACAAGATTCATAAGCTTTGAAAAAAAAGAACACAATAAATAATTTTCACTTTAGTTTAAAAAACAAAAACACTTCTAACCAAGTGTTTTTGTTTTTTCCTTAACACAGTAATAAAATTTAATTGAGTTAACAAAATATGAGAATATTTACAGCAATAAACGTCCAATTACTACACCAGATTTCTATACAGTAACCCCCAATTGCGCGGATTTTTAATCGTGCGGTAATACTATTTGTTTAAATCTATAGAACAATGTAAACAAAATACAAAGCAACGGATATTCATAGTACCTATTTCAAAACCCTAAAAATAGTTGGATGGATAGATGAAGGCACGGATCAAATGCGCGCCATCGGATGTGTCAACGGTTAACCTCATACTGTAAACCCTTAACTATTTCTTCTAAGCTGTCCATTTTAGATGAGTATACTAAAAAGGAATCTGTCTAAATAGAACTATAGGTTCTACATCCTCATTTTATTATTTTATTTTCGTATAAAATAACGAAACTCAAATAGACATGTCAAAAACAAAACTAACCATCAACAATAACGGATCGGTAAAGATCGAAGGGGATTTTGAAATTGTAGATCGCAATGGAAATACCTACGGATTACAAGGAAGAACAGTAGTATCCATTTGTCGTTGTGGCCTTTCTAAAAACAAACCGTTTTGTGATGGTGCACACAATGGACATTTTGAACACAAAGCAGTTGCCTTCGATCTTCCACCAAAGAAAGTCTAAGCTGTTCTTTTCAGATTCGCTACAATAAAGCAAAAAATACTCTTGCGTTGAACTAGCGTAAGGCATAGGAAATAGCACAAAAAAGGTCTTTGGGAAACCAAAGACCTTTTTTCTTTCAAACATTTAAACGTATCCCAGTGAGATACACCTTCCCGCTTCAAAACAAGTCTTCGCTCATTGCAAAACGAAATAGATTTATCGTTTATAGTACGCCACAATACTAGCTTTTGCAAGCGTTTGATTCCAAAGATTAAACCCAACAAGTGCTGGATTTACCTGCGCATCTAATCCCAATTTGGTTGTCTTTAAGGCGTAAACTGTGATAATATATTGATGAAATCCATGTCCTTCTGGTGGACAAGGTCCTCCGAATCCTCTACTGCCGTAATCGGTCATACTCTGAATTGCTCCTTTGGGTGCTAGATCAAGGGAAATATTTCCTGCATTAGCGACTAATTCGCTTACAGTTGATGGAATATCAAAGACCACCCAATGCCAGAATCCACTTCCTGTTGGCGCATCTGGATCATACATAGTAATAGCAAAACTTTGCGTTCCCTCCGGTGCATTTTCCCAATACAATTGAGGAGATTGGTTATTTCCATTACATCCAAACCCATTAAATTCCAATGTTTTTGTTCCTTCTCCTCCTAAATCTTTACTCGATAAGGTAAATGTTTTTTGTGCAAATGCTGCCGTTGATACGGTCAAAAACAGCAGTACAAGTAACTGAGCTTTTTTCATTCTAGTTGAATTATTATTTCCAACAAAAGTAGCCTTGTATCGATCAAAGACAGATAGATAAGGGCTCAAAAACTGTAGCTAAAAGGTCACATTTTATGATGTTGTTTGGGCGTGTGTCCATATTTTACACGATAGGCTTGAACAAAACTCGATAGACTTTCATAGCCTACTTCAAGATAAATTTCCGAAGCCGTTTTCTTTTCCACCGTCAATAAATAATGTGCCTGTTCTAATCGCTTGTTTTGAAACCAACGCATAGGCGATTCTCCATAGTGTTTTTTAAACATTCGCTTACAAGTTGACTCACTCATATTACACAAGAAAGCAAGCTCTTTCAGCGTCGATTTACGCAGCTGATTGCTTTCGATTATGCGGGTAAACTTTTGTACGCTATCATCCGTTGTATACACCAGTGAGTAGAGCATATCTTTTCCATTTATTTCGACCAAATACCACAGAATTTCGTCTAATTTGACCGCTAATAAATGCTGTTGAATTTCTTTTGACAAGGTAGCAATATCGAGTAAACTGCATACAAAACGACGAATAAAGGCATCGTAATCGAAAGCATACACCGTTTTATAGTCATTCGGCTTCTTTTGCACTACTTCATATTTTTGGATGAACTTATAAATCATCTCATTGGAAAAAAACAACAAGACACTTCGGTAGCTATTGGCTTTTGACAATTGTTCTGTCATTAAACAATGTCCAGCTTTCATCAGTAAGAATTTCGCGGGGTCAATGGACTGTAGTGCATCTTCAAAAACAACTTCTTTAGTTCCCTCAAGCAAAAAGCTAAATGTATTTTGGTTGAGCGCGATTTGTTGTCGAGCTACTTCTTGGGAACTGCGATAATCAAATAGTTGAATGGTGGCCATACCATCAAGATTCAGATCGTTAGGAAGGGTAATAATATTCATGGATAAAATTCTTTTAAAGCGAATCTACCTGTCGAGATACGTATTTTATACGTTCGATACTAGATGAAGTTGACGGGATCGAACGAGTTAAAAGTACAAATAAAATCCACGGCTTACATAAAAACAAAAAAAGTCCTAACTCTCGTTAAGACTTTTTCGTGATCCAATCAGGATTCGAACCTGAGACCTACTGCTTAGAAGGCAGTTGCTCTATCCAGCTGAGCTATTGGACCCTACACTAATTGTAGTGGTCGGGGTGGCAGGATTCGAACCTGCGACCTCCTGGTCCCAAACCAGGCGCGATGACCGGGCTACGCTACACCCCGAAGAAGCGGAGAGACAGGGACTCGAACCCTGGCGACCGTTACCAGTCGACAGATTAGCAATCTGCTCCGTTACCACTCCGGCACCTCTCCGTTGCTTTAAGAAGACTTATCTTCTGTAATGCGGATGCAAAAGTAGCACGAGTTTTCGTTGTTTCCAAATATTTCCAACATAAAAATTTAAAAAAAATACACCTCCCGAACAAATCAATTATCTATCAAGCACATACCTTATATTTTTTTTTGCTTTTTTTTTGCTACACTGGGACTATTATGCTGTATAATCTGCCTATCCTTCCTTTGTATTTCCTATTCTATCACTCTCTCCTCTTCATAGATATCGTTTTATTCCCCGATTGCCTCCTTTAAATCACCAAATAAAAGGTCCTACGGAAGATTAATGTTAATATCATGGATTATTTCCCTATACAATTCTAACAAATAAATTTATAATGTATATTTGTCGATAACTATAGAATCAAAAATAAATCTAACTTATTAAACACTATACATTATGAGTAAAAGAGTAGTAATTGTATCTGCTGCTAGAACACCAATTGGTAGCTTCTTAGGATCCCTATCTACGGTTCCTGCAACAAGATTAGGAGCGGTTGCGATCAAAGGTGCTATTGATAAAATCAATTTAGATGTAAATTTAGTTGACGAAGTATTAATGGGTAACGTTGTTCAAGCAGGTGTTGGACAAGCACCAGCACGTCAAGCAGCTATTTACGCTGGATTAAGCAGTAATGTTCCATGTACTACAGTAAACAAAGTTTGTGCATCAGGAATGAAAGCGATCATGCAAGGAGCACAAGCAATTATGTCTGGAGATGCTGAGGTAGTTGTTGCTGGTGGTATGGAGAATATGAGTTTGATTCCACACTACGTACATATGAGAAATGGACAAAAATTTGGTCCTACTACTTTGGTGGATGGATTACAAAATGACGGTCTTGTTGATGCATATGACAACCAAGCGATGGGTGTAGCTGCTGACAATACAGCAAAAGTACACAACATCTCAAGAGAAGAACAAGATGCTTTCGCCATCCAATCATACGAGCGTTCAGCTAAAGCTTGGGAAGAAGGTAAATTTGATATGGAAATTGTTCCCGTTGAGGTTCCACAACGCAGAGGCGAACCAATCATCGTTTCAAAAGACGAGGAATACTCAAACGTAAAATTAGACAAGATTTCAGGATTGCGTCCTGCTTTTACAAAAGAAGGAACAGTTACTGCTGCTAACGCATCAACAATCAATGACGGAGCTGCGGCTGTAGTACTAATGAGCGAAGAAAAAGCGAAAGATTTAGGTTTAAAACCATTAGCCTATATCAGAAGTTATGCTGACGCTGCACAAGAACCTATTTGGTTCACAACTGCGCCTGCAAAAGCGTTGCCAATTGCCTTGAAAAAAGCAAACTTATCCCTTGCGGATGTTGATTTCTTCGAATTCAACGAGGCTTTCTCTGTTGTAGGTTTAGCTAATGCTAAAATCTTAGACTTAAATACAGACAAAATCAACGTAAACGGTGGTGCTGTAGCTTTAGGACACCCATTAGGATGTTCAGGAGCACGTATCGTTGTTACCTTGTTAAATGTATTAGAACAAAACAACGCTAAAATTGGTGCAGCTGCTATCTGTAATGGTGGTGGTGGTGCTTCTGCTATTGTGATTGAAAGAGCATAATTTTGCTCAACACTAATATTTATACAAAGATGGGTTTGATTTCTTCAAACTCATCTTTATTTTTGTACCCTAAATAAAAAGACCTACTATGACGTTTGCCTATTGTAATCTTTCGATTGTTCCTCTACGCGCAGAACCAAGCGATAAAAGCGAATTGGTTTCTCAATTGCTATTCGGAGAATTGTTTACAGTACTCGAACAAACAGAAAAATGGTCTAAAATTGAATTGGCTTTTGATCAATACCAAGGATGGGTAGACAATAAACAGTTTCAATGCATCGACAGAAATGAATTTGAAACCCTTAATCAAACAGCCCCTATTTACGCAGGAGATTTTGTAGAATTTCTACATTCTGCAGACAATCAGCTGATGTCTATTCCGCTAGGGAGCAACCTCAACGTACTCAAACACGCCGCAACCAATCCGATGAAATTCGCATTCGAAGGGCGTTCCATAACAGGTACATTCACCAAAAGTCAATTTGTAAAAACTGCATTTATGTATTTGAACGCCCCTTATCTTTGGGGTGGAAAAACACCTTTTGGTATTGATTGTTCTGGATTTACACAAATGGTATACAAAATTAATGGACATGTGATTCCACGAGACGCCTCTCAACAAGCTACCGTTGGTGAAGCATTGAGCTTTATTGAAGAAAGTGAAGCAGGCGATTTAGCCTTTTTTGACAATGCCGAAGGCAATATTATTCACGTAGGAATTATAATGGACAATAACTACATTATTCACGCACATGGCAAAGTGCGTATTGATCGTTTGGATCATTTGGGTATCTACAATGTAGACTCAGGAAAACACACCCATAAACTACGCGTAATCAAAAAAATCCTTTAGTAGATCCATCCCTTTTATTCAATTTACTTACAATATCTACTACGTGCGTAAAAAAACGTATCTTTGTCCAAATAAGATATTTTATGCATACTTTCGAGCAATTTAATCTACCGAAAGCTTTACAAAAAGCCCTAGATGAGCTTCAAATTACTACACCTACACCAATTCAATCCAAATCATTTCCCGTTATTTTATCTGGAAGAGATGTGATGGGAATTGCACAAACAGGTACAGGTAAAACATATGCTTATTTACTTCCCATTTTAAAACAGTGGAAATTTGCCCAAGTGGATACACCTCGTGTTGTTATTATTGTACCAACACGCGAATTGGTTGTTCAGGTTGTTGATGAAGTGAATAAACTAACACAATACATGTCAATTCGCTCGTTAGGTGTTTATGGTGGAACCAATATCAACACACAACGCAAAGCAGTTTACGACGGTGTCGATATTTTAGTGGGAACACCTGGTCGTATGATGGACTTAGCACTGGATGGTGTGTTGCGCTTTGACAACCTACAAAAACTAGTTATTGACGAATTTGACGAAATACTAAACTTAGGTTTTAGAACACAGTTAACTTCAATCTTAGCCATGATGAGAAGCAAAAGACAAAATATTTTGTTTTCTGCTACCATGACAGAAGAAGTAGATGAAGTGTTGGAAGACTTTTTTGATTTCCCAGAAGAAGTATCACTTGCTGCTTCTGGAACGCCTCTGGAAAAAATCGATCAACAAGTATATCTCGTGCCCAACTTCTATACGAAGATGAACCTATTGATGGACTTGTTACAAAACAAAGAGGAATTCAATCGCGTACTTATTTTCATCAACAGCAAGCGTTTAGCTGATATTGTGATGGAACAATTAGAAGAGGCATTCCCAGAGGAGTTTACAGTTATTCACTCAAATAAATCTCAAAACTTCCGTTTGCGTTCTATGGCTGAATTTCAAGCCAATGTTCTAAGAGGTTTGTTGACTACTGATATTATGGCGCGTGGATTAGATATCTCTGATATTAGCCATGTCATCAATTTACAGTTTACCGATTCTCCGGAACAATACATTCACCGTATTGGTCGTACAGGACGTGCAGATAAAACGGGGATTGCTATTTCTTTTGTTGACCCCAAAGAAGAGGAAATGCTTTTGGAAGCAGAAGAATTGATGGAAAAGGAATTACGCCCTATGGAAATTCCTGCTACCGTTGAGATTTCGGACAAACTAATGGAGTTTGAAAAATCAAAACTCAAAGCCAAGCAATTGGTTAAAGTGAAAAAGCCATTAGAAAAAGGAGCTGCTTTTCACGCCAAAAAAGAAAAGAATACCAAAGTTAACTTGGGTGGACCTGGGAAGAGAAAACCAAGAAAAACAAAGCCAAGAAATCGTGCGGTTGAAGCCAAACGAGCAGCAAAGAAAAAGAAAGACTAAGGTACACAATAAAAAAGCCGAATATAACGCGTTATATTCGGCTTTTTTATTGTGTATATGCTTTTACTTCTTGGGTTTCCCAACCAAACTCAAGACGATGAATCCCAATAATCCTCCTAAACCAGAAGCAATTAGAATCCCCAATTTCGCTTGACCTGGAAACTCCGGATGTATGTTAATATCAAAAGCTAATTCTGTTACGAACAGAGACATGGTAAATCCAATAGCGGCTAATAACCCCAATCCGAATAGGTTTTTGTATGTCATTCCCTCAGGCATTTTAGCAAGGCCTGACTTAATAACCAAAGCCGTAAGACCGAAAACACCAAGCACTTTTCCAACGAGTAAACCCAAAGCTACTCCTATTGTTACTGCACTTAAACCTTCGCCTTCACTCATGTTAACTGGAATCGCAGCATTAGCTAAAGCAAACACAGGCATAACGAAGAAAGCAACGAAATTGTGCATGCTGTGCTCCAAGCGAATCGCTGGTGGCAAGCTGTTTTTAGCCAAATCTTTGATCTCCTCAACACAATCCATCTGCTCCCCTGTTAGGTTGGGTATCTTGTCATTAGGATCAATGCTGTTAAATCTGTTTCTAAGTTGATCAAGTTTCTTGCGGAAAAATGGCTCGTGAATTTTTGCAGTAGACGGAATAGCAAATGCTGCTAAAACTGCCGCAATTGTCGCGTGAACACCGGATAACATAAATGCCAACCAAATCCCCCCAATTCCAATAATAGCGTAGTAAAGTGTATTTCGAATTCCAATTAAGTTACTAATAATCAACAACCCGAAAAAGCCCAACCCGATGCCTAAATTAATCAACGACAACTGTTCTGTATAAAAAATAGCAATAACCATTACGGCGCCTAAATCATCCGCAATTGCCAAAGCAGTTAAAAACACCTTCAAGGATGTTGGTACTTTGTCGCCTAGTAAATACAATACCCCCAAAGCAAACGCAATATCCGTTGCCATTGGAATTCCCCATCCATGCGCAGCATCTGTTCCCGCATTAAAAATAGCGTAAATAGAAGCTGGTACAACCATACCTCCAATCGCCGCAATAATCGGTAGCATTGCTTTTTTGGGTGAAGACAATTCTCCTGTGGTTAATTCCCTTTTTAATTCTAAACCAACAACAAAGAAGAAAATAGCCATTAATCCATCGTTTACCCAATGTTTCAATGAGTGATTTAACGAAAATTCATTAAAGGAAAAGGCAATGTGATTTTCTTCCCAAAAAGCAGTGTATTGATCTGCCCAAGCAGAATTCGCCATAAAAATGGCAATCAAGGCAGCAATAAATAATATTATCCCTCCAGATGTAGACTTTTGCATAAATTTATTTACAGGTGCAACAATCCACTTATCTGCTGGTGTCAACTTTAGATTATCATCCATTTCTTTTGAGTTTGTATAAATATTTAATAACAAATATAGTTTTTCATTATCTTTTAACCAAGCAAACCAATAATTTTTAAAAATCCTTTATTTTAAAAGCACTCTAAATTTTGTTATAAATATACCTTTTTCCCAACCAAATTTGAGTTTAAAACAACAATAGGTAAGATCTTATTTCTTTTCTTGAAAACTAATAAACAAAAGTTTGCTTTGTACGTTAATTATATAAAAACATTTTTACTGTTTTTTTATTCAAACTACTAGGAAATAAAAAGCCTAAGGTTAATAAAAAATAGGGTTTCCCCCCTTTACATGGCTAACTTCAATGTTTGACCTTCAACAAACACTCCTGCAGAAGAGGTAATATTTATCTTTTGCTCCGCCGTATAACCAAGCGTTTCCCCATGCTGTAATACCACATCGCTCCCTATTACATACGAACATATATTGACAAGAAAACCGTATAGTTCATCTAAGGCTAAAGGAGAATTGACAATTTCGATTTCTTGCTTGCCAAAGCCTGATAATCCATACGTATAAAGGCTATTTCCTTCTGTGGTTGTACGTAAACCAATATAAATCCAAAGTGGAACTACTACTTTTCCTTCTTCTAACTCTTGGGCGTAGTCCAAATATTGTTCACGTGGAATCAACAAGGTTTGACTTCCTTGGTATACCCCTACGCAAGCGGGCGTAGTAGCCATGATAGCGAATAAAATACGCGACAACAAAAGATGACGCTCAACAACATCCATAGCGCCACTAACTACAGAAACTATCGCGTGACTATCCACTTCTTGGATATCTTCCAAGACAGTTTCCCAATTATAAGCGAATTGAGCGCTATGCTGAACATCGTTTTCAGGGATAGGCGCAGGCATAAAAGCGATTGCAAACATCGTCCCTTGAGTAGTTAATACAGCAGTTGTATCGTCATAATCTTGCCCTTCTATTTCATACCCCCACGTTTGAGTGAGGTAGGCTAACACAGCTTCAATACTATATTTTTCGCCTTTTTCAAACATCGGCATAGCCAACAACAAACTATCGGTAGCTTCGACTGCTTGTTCGACTGCTTCTTTGGATGTTGTTTCCGCCTGCTTTTTAGGTTGCTCTTTTTTCAACCAATTAAATAATCCCATCACTTCTTTTTTTTAGATATCCAAAAATACGCATTCCTTGCTATTTCTCATTTATTTCTATCGATTAATATTTGACCCATCTTGACTTTTGAACGACCACTATTCTCAAAAATCTCGTCAAAAAGAAGCAAGAAACACAAGGCTATTCTTAGTTTAGAGGCAGTTTTATAATTCGCAAAAAACCAACGATAAAAGAGAAGATTTCAGTATATTTGTACTTTGATAAAATGAAAGTATGGATACAATCTTAGACAAAAATATACAACCGCAGGCCAAACCAAAATGGTTGCGTGTAAAATTGCCTACAGGTAAGAAATATACTGAATTAAGAGGACTGGTAGACAAATATAAATTACATACCATTTGTACCTCGGGTAGTTGTCCAAATATGGGAGAATGTTGGGGAGAAGGAACAGCTACTTTTATGATTTTAGGTAATATCTGTACGCGTTCTTGCGGCTTCTGTGGAGTAAAAACGGGACGTCCAGAAACAGTAGACTGGGATGAACCAGACAAAGTGGCTCGATCAATAAAATTAATGAATATTAAGCACGCTGTACTAACAAGTGTAGATCGCGACGACTTAAAAGACGGGGGGTCTATCATTTGGGCGGAAACAGTAAAAGCGGTACGCCGTATCAGTCCTGGAACGACAATGGAAACATTAATTCCCGATTTTCAAGGTGAAGAACGCTTATTGGATCGCATCCTTGAAGTAGCTCCTGAAGTGATCTCTCACAATATGGAAACCGTTCGTCGCTTAACAAGAGAAGTACGAATTCAGGCCAAATACGACCGCAGTTTAGCTGTGCTAAAATACTTAAAAGATAATGGTGCAAAACGTACCAAGTCAGGAATTATGCTTGGATTAGGTGAAACAGAAGAAGAAGTAATCCAAACCATGCACGATTTAAGAGCTGTCGGATTAGATGTTATTACCATTGGTCAGTATTTACAACCAAGTAAAAAACACTTACCTGTAAAAGAATTTATTACACCTGAACAATTCAAGAAATACGAAGAAATCGGTTTAGAATTGGGATTCAGACACGTGGAAAGTGGTGCACTTGTACGTTCTTCTTACAAAGCTCAAAAACATATTTTATAATTATAATAGTGATGGTCGCTACTAAGCGACCATCTGCTTTTACAACCAATGAAAAAAATTAACGTTGCGATTAATGGATTCGGACGCATTGGCCGAAACCTCTTTAAATTATTGCTCAACCACCCTGTCATTGAAGTTGTGGCTATTAACGATTTAGCAGATGTGCAGACCATGGCACATCTAATAAAATACGACAGCATTCACGGAATCTTGCAAGCCGAGGTAACTTATGATGCTGATCACTTAATTATCAATCAACAAAAGATTCCCTATTTTAGCACAAAGGAAATTACTGACCTGCCTTGGGCGAGGTTGGATGTTGATTACGTGGTTGAATCAACGGGAAAACGCAAAACAACTGCCTTGTTAGAAGCACATCTAAAACAAGGTGCAAAACGCGTTATTTTATCTGTTCCCCCAGAAGACAATGAGATAAAAACCATTGTATTAGGAGTTAACGAACACATTTTAACAGGAGAAGAACGCATCATTTCCAATGCCAGTTGCACGACAAATAATGCGGCTCCAATGGTGAAAATTATCAAAAAATTATGTGGGATGGAGCAAGCTTATATAACCACGGTTCACTCCTATACCACAGATCAAAGCCTACACGATCAACCTCACAAAGACTTGAGAAGAGCTAGAGGTGCAGCCCAATCCATTGTACCTACAACCACTGGTGCCGCTAAAGCGCTAACCAAAATTTTTCCGGAATACGAAGGAAAAATTGGCGGTGGAGGTATTCGCGTACCCGTACCTGATGGCTCTTTAACCGATATTACTTGCTATGTACAACGAGAAGTAAGCATTGAGGAGATTAATCAAGCCTTTAAATCTGCCGCAGAAAACGAATTAAAAGGCATCTTAGCCTATACCGAAGACCCTATTGTATCTGTAGATGTTATCGGAAACACCCACTCTTGTTTATTCGATGCACAACTAACCTCAGTTTTGGATCGCATGGTGAAAGTAGTTGGTTGGTATGACAACGAAATCGGATATTCTTCTCGCTTAATTGACTTAATTTGCTATATCGATAGCCTAAGAAAAGCCTAAGAAAAGCTTGACGAAAACAAGGGACAACCCAAGGAAATTCTTTTTTAATTAATGAATTTGAACCCATTACATACAAAAAAAATAGGCATCCACTGAGATGCCTATTTTCTTATATCGATTGCTTATTCGCTTATTTCTTCTCTTGAAGCTTTTGGCTCATATCCATAGAGATAGCAGAACGCTCCATTAATAGTTTTCCTGCCATTGTTTCTACAACAACTGTTGATTCATTTAACTCAGCAATTCTTCCGTGTAAACCTGATTTAGTAATAATACGATCTCCTATTTTTAGACTAGCCTCGTACTCCTTTTCTTGTTTCATCTTTTTTTGTTGCGGACGAATCATAAAAAAATAGATCGCAACAAAAATAAGAATCATGGGTAAAAATTGTTGTATTCCTTCCATAAAATATAAGTATTAAAAAATTAGTTTGCTGGAGAAACGTTCGCTTTAATTGTTAGGAACTCCTCTCCTTTTTCTGTATTCGTTGTTAAGGTAACGGTTTTTTGTTGTTGTCCTACGGCTCCTGTTTGAAATCTAACTTTTAGTTTTGAAGTTTCTCCCGGTTTAATAGGTGTTTTTTGATACTCAGGTACTGTACATCCACAAGTAGCACGAGCATCAATAATAACTAAATCAGCATCTCCCGTATTAGTAAAACTAAATTCCGTTTCTACCGCTTCGTTATTTCCAATAGTACCAAAATCATGAGCAAGTTCTACAAATTCCATTTTTGGCGTTCCACTATTTTTTTTAGCTGCAGCTTTTTCTTCAATTTTAGCTACGCTTTCTTCGCTAACACGACTAGAGGCATCATTTTTTTTACAAGCTGTCATGCTCAATAAGGCCACACATGACAACATTAATACTTTTTTCATGAGATATAGTTATTTAGTTATTTAGTCTTATAAAAGTCCTTTTCCGATTTTATTCAAACGACCTTGAGTTTCTAGTTCTTTCGAAATATTATCAAGAATACCGTTGATAAATATACTACTTTTTGGTGTAGAATATTCTTTTGCAAGTTCTAAATATTCATTAATTGTTACTTTGACTGGTATAGAAGAGAAACGCAACATTTCACAAATCGCCATTTTCAAAATAATAATATCTATAGCAGCGATGCGTTCTGTATCCCAATTTGGTGTTTTGCCGTCGTATTCTTTGGCAAATTCAGCACCGTTTAGGACAGTTCTACGGTATAAATCAACAGCAAATTCTTTATCTTCGCTATCTTTGAATACTTTCGGCACAAAAAAGGCTTGCTCCGCATCCTTTAACTGTCTTAATTGCTTTTGTATCAAAGTATTAACAACAGGTAAATCATCTACCCAGGTTAATTTTGTATCTTCTAAGAAGTCGTAAATTTTCTCGTTTGGCGCAAGAATTTCCGTGTAAATGTCAACGATAAAGTCTTGGTCTTCTTTAAACGAACGCGTCTTTGATTTCATGTAGTCTTTATACAATTGGCTTGCTTTCACCTCGTCCAACATCAATTGAACATAGTGATCCTTTCTTTGCCAATACACCATACTGCGCTCTTCCACTTTATTGCTAATTGAAGTAGAATTACTCAATAACTCAAGGACTTGGTTTTCGATAAACTTCTTGTTTGGATTGCGTTCTTCCGATGTAGCTAAATGTTTTTTCTGAGAAATTTCGATGTATTCTTCTTCTTTTTTTCGAATTTCTATCAGGAGGGTTAGCATAACTAGATACAACTCTTGTATACTATCCATGCTGTGGTTTAAAAATTTCTCACCAACTTGAACTTGGTCAGAATTACTTTGGTGCAGGGCATAAAGCGTCTGCATAACCTTGATACGAATGTGTCTTCGATTTAACATGCTACTAAAGAACTTAAAATGATTTGAATTTTTATTTCAGCCGACAAAGGTAACAAATAATATTTCTTATCAAACAAAATCACGCGATTGATCGTCTAGTTTTAACTTGTTTTTATAAACTTATGTGACAGTTTCCTTCATAAATAAAAAAAACGAGGGCCCTAGTCCTCGTTTTCAGATTTAATTAAAGGTATTGAAGAGTGAATCTACCTTATTTTGACAATACATGTAGGTTCAACTTTTTTTAGTCTAGACTTGCTTTTTCAGCACGGCGATCTGCTTCTGAAGCATTTTCTGCCTTGCCGAATTTCCAATAGGAATACGCATAAAGCTCGTCTTTAGTCCAGTTTTTCTCTTTTCGCAAGAAGTTACGCAACATCTTAACCGTAGAAAACTCGGCTGCCACATAGGCAAACTTTGATTCCATCTCCCCTTGCTCCTCTATATATGCCATAGCTTTTTCTGCCAGTATTGTATGCTGACCTGGCGTTGGATTAATTACCCATTCAATAGATGCCTCTGCTTTTGTCGCTAGAGATTGTATATCTTCTTTGGTTTCTACTTCTATAAAAGCTTGTACGTGTACATTAGCAGGTAAATCTTCCAAAATAGCACCCAATACAGGAATAGCTGTTCCGTCTCCTACTAGAATATAACGACTCGCCGCCGGATAGAGTTCGCTTGCTTCAGTTCCCATTGCTACCCCAAGTTCTGCTCCTATTGGCGCTTGAATCGCCCATTTAGACGCGGGTCCTTCATCGCCATGGGCCACAAAGTCTACATATAATTCATTCGCTTCTAAATTAATTCCCCTATGTGTATAAGTGCGTACGCTTGGGCGAATTGCCTCATCCATGGGTACCCATTGTCCTTTTTCAAAATCAAATTCTGGTAAATGAACGCGTGGGCAGCCTTCTGGTGCCAAAAATATCTTGTTGTTTACCCCTATGGTGGTACGACTGAACTTTTGAGTGTCTTTCCCTTCTAACGTAATGCGTATATAATGGGGGGTGATGTACGTTCTTTCTTTGAGTGTAAATATCCCTCGATCTACATTTTTCTTAGCCATATATCCTTTGTTTATAATAATCAATACTCTTATCCTGATACAGAAGAGACAAATATAGCTTTTTTAAATTAGATCAAGTATAAATAAGAACACTACCATCGAATAATCCAACATAATCCTTCTTTTACCTCCTGCTTAAAAAGCCTTAACAACGTCCTAAAACCAAAAAATGTTTTTCCCCTCTTTGATTAATTTCTATTTTTGCTAAAAATTAAAAGCACACATGTTAATTATTGGAATTGCAGGAGGAACAGGAAGTGGAAAAACGACCGTTGTTCACCAAATCATGAACGAACTCCCTGAAACAGAAGTTGGTATCATATCCCAAGACTCATATTACAAGGCGACAGACAACCTTAGTTTAGAGGAAAGAACCTTAATCAACTTTGATCATCCGAGGTCAATCGACTTTGATCTCTTGGTACAACACCTCAAGGAGTTAAAGGAAGGAAGTAGCGTGAATCAACCCGTTTATTCTTTTGTAAAACACAATAGAACTGACGACTATATACTGACGCATCCCAGAAAAGTAATGATTGTCGAGGGAATCCTCATCTTGTGTAACCCTGAACTGCGTGAATTATGCGATATTAAAATCTTTGTTCACGCCGATTCTGATGAGCGCTTGATCCGCCGCTTGAAACGCGATATTGCTGAACGAGGTCGCGATATGATCGAGGTTTTAAATCGCTATCAAAACACCTTAAAACCGATGCACGATCAATTTATTGAACCATCAAAAGCCTATGCGGATATCATTATTCCAAATGACACCTACAATACAGTAGCAATTGATATTGTTCGTACTGTAATTAACGAGAAAATAGGTTAACTTTATCCCATATAAATAATAATGCCAATGGATTCTAAAAGTATGCTTCGCAAATTACGATACATCCGAATAGTAAAAAACCCGTTTTTTTTAATAACCATTGGTTTTATTGTTTGGATTGTATTTTTTGATAGCTATTCGCTTATCGAACATCGTGCCATTGATCAGGAAATTGATAAAATGGAAGGAAAAAGAGACTACTTTCAAAATGAAATTGACAAGGATAAGCAATCCATCAGAAACTTGAAAGATGGAGACGCAATCGAGAAATACGCAAGAGAAAAATATTATATGAAACGAGATAATGAAGATATTTTTATTATTGAATTTGATACCTTATCTTCCTAGTAAACCTGATATTATAGTACTATGAATCATCTACTTTTCGAAGAATTTAATTCCATTCCTGCCAAGCAATGGAAAAATAAAATTCAATACGAACTACATGGAGCCGATTACAATGAAACGCTAGTTTGGGAAAGTTTAGAAGGAATTAAAGTACGTCCGTTCTATCACAGAGATGAAAGTCAGACGATTCCCGTTTCTACGCAGAACTCTCAATGGCAAATAGTTCAAGCCATCTATATACAAGAAATAGACAAATCCATTCTCAATGCAAAGACATCTTTGCAAAAGGGTACGGAAGTGCTTTATTTTACACTGGTAAATCCAACACTTGATGTTACCCAACTCTTAGGAGCTTTGCCCAAAGACAAAACCTATTTGTTGCGCTGTCTCTTTTTAGATCATGCCTATATTGAAAACCTAGCTCATTGGGCCAGGGAACAGCAATACACCCTACACCTGTTGACTGATCCTATTCATCAATTGATCACATCAGGAAACTGGTTTCACAACCTCAATACCGATTTCAATATCCTGAATGCTTTAACACAGCAATATTCCAACGTTAACCTGACGATTGATACCAAAGCATATCAACAAGCAGGCGCTACGATTGTTCAACAAATTGCTTATGCTTGCACTCACTTCAATGAATATTTGTCGAGAGTTAAAACCGTACAACAACCCATTTTTATTGAGGTTTCCGTTGGTTCGAATTACTTTTTTGAAATTGCCAAGCACAAAGTACTTCGCTTGTTATTCGATTTAATTGCAAGTGAATACAACTATACCGACCTAACTGTTAGAATAATAAGCACACCGACCAAGCGAAACAAAACGCTTTATGGTGCTACAGTCAATGCCTTGCGCACAACCACTGAATGCATGAGTGCTGTTTTAGGAGGTGCAGATTTTGTATGCAACTTACCCTATGATGCCTTATACAGAAAAGAGAATTACGCTAGCCAACAAATCGCTAGAAATCAACTTCTTTCTTTAAAAAAACACAGTCATTTTCACGCGGTAGACAACCCAACAGAAGGCGCTTACTACATCGAAGAGCTCACCAAGCAACTTGCTGAAAAGGCGTTGGACATCATTAAGCAGATTGAACAAGCCGATGGATTAATTACCTCTTTTCATCAAGGGACAATCCAGCGCAAAATAGCGGAATCTGACCAGAAAGAACAAGATTGGTTCCATGCGCAAAGAGAAATACTCGTCGGTACAAATTTACAGGCTAATCCCAACGAGAAAATACAAGAGCAATTGGAGCTCTTCCCTTTTGTCAAGCAAAAACCACGCAAAACACTACTTGCACCATTGATAGAAAAACGCCTAGCAGAAAGCTACGAACAACATAGATTAACAGAGGAAAACAACTAAGATTATTCGTTATGAAAAGAAAGGATTTACAACATTTGAAAATAGATTCTACTCTATTCGAAACACAATCAGATTCCACTGTAACAACAACGGTTGAGGGAATTGCTATTCAAAAAAAATACAGCAAACAAACAACTAAAGCTATAGAAGATATCGATTTTGCCGCAGGATTTGCTCCTTTCGTCAGAGGAATCTCTCCTTTAATGCATGTACAGCACCCTTGGCAAATCAATCAAGTGCCCCAAAGCGCAACCTTAGAAAAATGCAATCAAGTTTATCGCAATCAGATAAACCAAGGACAAAGGGAAATTACGCTTATTTCGCCTGCAAAATCATCTAGGACAAATCCACAGCCGACCATCTCTTCCCTTGAAGATATGAAAGTGCTCCTTGCCCAACTTCCGTTGGATGAAATTACGGTATCCCTATATTCATCAGACACCATCATCCCCTTGTTAGCATGCTTTATAGCCGCAGCACAAGAATTGGGATTTGAAGACTCACATATAACAGGACATCTCCACTATGATGTGTTGTTGCCCATCCTAACCACCAACGGTGCTTATTCTTTTGAAAAAGCGACTAAGGTAGTGACTGATACCATCAGCTATCTGCACCAGCATCACCCCAAATTTAACAGCTTATCGCTTTCCAATAAAGCGTTAAAAGTATTCAATCTCTCTGCGGAGGAGGAATTAGCCTACAGCCTAACCTTAGGAATTGATCTACTTCAAAAAGCAAGTAAACAACAAATTCCGGTTAATTATATAGCGACACATCTTTCGTATGCGTGGATCTTAGGTTCCGATCACTTTGTGGAGATCGCCAAGATGAGAGCTGCAAGGGGAATCTGGTCAACTTTACTTCGCCCCTTTAACCTCAAGGATGAACAAGCCTTAGCCTTACCCATTCGCACCCAAACCTCAGACATAGACCTCCAAACTACCGAGCCTATGGATACCTTAGCATGTGCAACCATAGAAGCTACCGCGGCTGTATTTGGAGGAACTCAAGCCCTTTATTTACAACTACCTCCAACTGCATCAACAACTCTAACGGCAGGGCAAATGCAGCGTTTTCTCATGGAAGAAATTAAGAGTTGTAAAACGATTGACCCATGGGCAGGAAGCTATTATGTAGAAAAACTCACTTTGGATCTCGTTGAAAAAACAATAAACCTCCTTCCTTCTCTAACAGAGCGAGGCGGTATTCAATCGGTACTTGCCGCGCGTATTCAAGCAAAAGCAAACGAGCATGGCCCAATACCTTCTATTCCCCTGCGTAAAGAAGTAGCAGGCGCTTTAGCGAAACTCACTCACAGTGTTCAGACAAAAGGAGAAAATGTATTAGCCTCAGCCATTGAAGCAGCTAAAGTAGGAGCAACGCTAGATGCAATTCATCAAGCACTCCTACACTAATTCTTTATCACATCAAAACACTCATTAACAAGGTATTAAAAATACAAGAGAAGGCTTTTTTTAGCTGTTTTCCATAAATTGACTTCAAATCGCTTACCTTTGTCTGATAATATATGTATAGGTTATGACATTTGAAGATTTACAACTGAATAAAAATATTTTACGAGCCCTTGAGGAATTGGAGTATCAAACCCCTACACCTATTCAACAACAAGTGATTCCCTTAGTTTTACAAGAAAAGGACGTCATTGGTTGTGCACAAACGGGAACGGGAAAAACAGCTGCTTTTGCGATGCCGATTCTCCATTATTTACACCGATTAGGCAATACGAAACGCACTAAAAAAGCTCGTGTATTGGTCGTAACCCCAACGCGAGAATTAGCACAACAAATCGCTGATAACTTCACCCAATATGCCAAATACACCAACGCAACCCTGATGACCATTTACGGTGGTGTTTCAAGTAAACCTCAAATTGAACAATTAAACAAAGGTGCAGATATCATCATTGGTACGCCAGGACGACTTTTGGATCTATACAAGCAAAAACAACTCGACTTAGATCACCTTCACTTTTTGGTGCTGGATGAAGCGGATTTAATGCTGGATATGGGATTCATTGACGATGTAAAAAAACTAATTCAAGTTACTCCCGATACCAGACAAACCTTGTTGTTCTCAGCAACCATGCCGTTGCCTATCCGAGAACTAGCTCATACCTTCCTCAAACAACCCCAATACGTAGCTGTAGATGCAATTTCATCGAGTGCAAAAACAGTAAAACAACAGGTGTATTTTGTAGAAAAAGGAGAGAAGAAAAAATTGTTGTACCACCTCATTCGCAATCAAAAACTAAGTGATGTACTGGTCTTCACCCGTACAAAACACGGTGCGGATTCTGTAGTAGAAGCCTTACAAAAAAATGGTGTTCAGGCCGCAGCCTTTCACGGAGATAAATCACAAAACCTTAGACAAGAAGCCTTAGACAGTTTCAAAAATAAAGAAACAAAAGTCTTGGTTGCCACTGATATTGCAGCTCGTGGAATCGATATTGATTCCCTTCCTGTGGTGATTAATTTTGATTTACCTAACATTCCTGAAACTTTTGTACACCGAATTGGACGTACAGGAAGAGCGGGCAATGAAGGTCTAGCAATTTCCTTTTGTGACAAATCAGAAAAAACGTATTGGGAAGCCATTGTAAAATTTACGCGTACGCAACCGAAAACTGTTTCTGATCATCCCTATCCATGGAAAGAAGAACCGAAAAAAGGAGAAGCAGCGCCCAAGAAAGATTATCGAAATAAGGCGAAAAATCCCAATGCCCGTAAATCCGAAAACGCAAAGAAAAATAAAAAGCGTTGGTATTAATGCCCTTTTAATCCAATAGCATGAAAAAAACAATCTACTGTATCGGAATTCTCTGTATCCTCCTATTTGTTTGCATATGGGGAGCCAATATACGCGTGGCATCTAGCACAGGCGCACAGCTCTTTGATACTGTTGAACAGATTCCACACAACAAAGTGGGACTTGTTTTAGGGACTTCGAAATACCTTGGTTCTGGTCAACTCAATTACTATTTTACCTATCGCATAGAAGCTGCTGCAAAGCTCTATCACGCAGGAAAAATTGATTTTGTAGTAGTAAGTGGCGACAACAGTCAAGAGAATTACAACGAACCCAAAGACATGGAAGAAGCACTGATCGAACGCGGAGTACCCAAAGATCACATTTATTTGGATTACGCGGGATTACGCACCTTGGACTCTGTTTATCGCATGAAAGCCATTTTTAACGAAGAGGCCTTTACCATCATTTCCCAACCCTTCCACAACGAAAGAGCAGTGTTTATCGCCAATCACTTGGAATTGCAGACGGTTGGATTTAACGCCCAAGATGTAACCCGAAAGTATGGATTTAAAACCCTATTACGTGAAAAATTTGCACGAGTGAAAGTAATACTAGACAATTTAACGAATAAAAAACCAAAATATCTAGGTCCTCAAATTCTTATTGGCATAGGACTAAAACAAGAAAAAGTCGAGTAATTACTCGACTTTTTCTTGTTTATATTGCTTCTCTCTTCCATTTATGAAGTGAACAAATACCATATTTGAGTGACGGTAAAACAAACAATCAAACCAAATATAATTGGTAAAACTGAAGCTACAGTTGTCCATTTCACACTATGTGTTTCTTTGTAAATAGTGTAAATTGTTGTACTACACGGATTGTGTAGTAAACTGAATAACATCAGGTTAATTCCCGTAAGGGTGGTCCATCCTGCCGCTTGTAAAATCGTAGCAATTTCTCCATCCGACACTTCAAACATAACCCCTGCTCCTTGACCAATTGCTGCATCCCCCAATACCATGGCTGTTAACATTAATATAGTAGGTATTACAATTTCATTAGCTGGAATGGCTACTATATAAGCCAGTAAGATTACCCCATTCAATCCAATAAGCAAGGCAAAAGGATTTAAGCCATCAATTAGCCAAAGGGCGATGCTCTTATCTGCGATGTCAATATTACACACCAACCAGATAATTGCCCCTGCGGGTGCAGCAAAAACAACAGCACGCCACAATACGATTAAGGTTCTATCAATCAAAGAGGTATATACCGTTTGCCATACTTTCGGAGGACGGTATGGTGGTAATTCTAAGGTAAAAAAGGATGATTCTCCTTTTAGCATGGTCTTAGAAAGCATCCAAGAGGTAAAGAAGGTAAATGCAATCCCCAATACTACGATACCCACAACAGCTAATGTTGACACAGTATTAGCTAAATACTTAGGCACTAATGCGCCAATAAAAATCGTAGCCATTAAAATTTGCGTTGGCCAACGTCCGTTACACAGCGAGAAGTTATTGGTAATAATAGCAATTAACTTTTCACGAGGACTGTTGATAATACGCGTAGCAACTACACCAGCAGCATTACAACCAAAGCCCATACTCATGGTCAAGGCTTGTTTTCCGTGGGCACCCGCTCCTTTAAAAATACGGTCGAGATTAAAAGCCACACGGGGTAGATAGCCAAAATCTTCCAGTAGAGTAAACAGTGGAAAAAAGATAGCCATAGGCGGCAACATCACAGCAATAACCCAAGCTGTTGCCAAATACACACCATCAATTAAAAACCCACTCAACCACCAAGGAAATTGCAACGTGCTAGCCCCTTCTTTCAAAAAGGGATACAACTGTTCCAATAAAAGGTAGGACAATGCACTAGAAGGATAATTTGATCCGATGATTGTCAACCATAGAATTCCTCCAAGCATCACAAGCATTAAGGGAAAACCCCAACGTTTACTTGTTACCACTCGATCAATAGTACGATCGATGCGGAAAGCGCGTTGCTTATCATCCGCCTCTACTCTACCTTCTACAATTTTTGATACTTGTGAAAAAATAGCAGCTGCTACATTATCAGAATAATCCAATCCTAAGGTTTCTTGGTATTTTTTAGCTTTTTCAATGATGGGACGTACTTGATCTATAGTAATTCCTTCAGACAATGCTCCACTTAGTAAAGCCGTTTCTATACTAGGGTCTTGCTGAATTAAGCGCATAGCAATCCAAGAAACACTAGGCATATGTGGATCTAGCGCTAATAAGTCTGCGGCAATAGTTTGTACAGCTTTTCGAGAATCTCCAGAAATTCCAGTAATGCTCTTTTGTTCGGCTACAAATGTTCCTCTTGCCACTTGATCAATTGCGTGGAGTAAATCGGTGATTCCCTCTTTATTTCGAGCTGAAGTTGGAATCACAGGAACCCCTAAATCACGGGATAAACCGCGGACGTCAATTTCAATACCGTGACGTTTGGCTTCGTCCATTAAATTCAAACAGACCACTACTTTGGTTGTAATTTCCTGAATTTGAACAACCAAACTCAAGTGGCGTTCCAATCGTCCTGCATCCACGACTACTACGGTAACATCGGGTTCACCAAATAAAATATAATCACGAGCCACTTCCTCATCTTCAGAAGTGGACATTAACGAATATGTCCCGGGTAGATCAATCAAACGATACGTTTGATCACTATACGAGAAACTACCTTCAGCACGGGTAACCGTTTTTCCTGGCCAATTTCCTGTATGTTGTTTTAACCCTGTTAAGGCATTAAATATTGTGCTTTTTCCCGTGTTTGGATTTCCTGCTAAAGCAACTGCATAATCGTATTTTCCCGAAAGATTACCGAGTTTTTTTAAATCTGCCGCTTTATTCAAATCACATAGTTCACAGGCTGAATTTGTGCTCATACGCTGTCCTTTCTTCAAAATTTATTTCTTCGTTTCTAGTAAGACCATCTTAGCATCCTCTTTGCGCAAAGAAATAATAGTGTTGTATATCAAATAGGCTACCGGATCTTTCAAGGGACTAATACTGTGCACTGCAATAGTGGCTCCAGCGACAAATCCCAAATCTAAAAATCGCTGATGCACTTCTCTTGGACAATCTTTTGATATGCCCTTGATAATGCCTTTATTTCCCATTTTTAAATCCGATAAATTCATTTGTCTATTTTTGTTTAGATGTACAAAATTACAAAATTAGACAAGCCTAACAATAATTTTAGCGTAATTTATAGTTTTTAACTACAACTAATGACGAGCTTGAGCCATCACAGCACAATAAAAGTCGCTATTCATCAGCCTTTCCTCTTGCTACACCATCTTCATAAAAAAGGTAAGCACAGGACCTCAAGGCCTTAAATCGCTTTAAATGCGTTTTCAAATGGCACGCGATGCACTAAACTACGACCTAAAGTTACTTCATCAGCATATTCTAGCTCATCGCCAACGGCAATTCCACGTGCGATAGTAGACGTAATAACATCGCAATCTTTGATCTGTTTGTAAATGTAGAAATTGGTAGTATCTCCATCCATCGTTGAACTCAAGGCAAAAATTAGTTCTTTAACAGTGCCGTTTTTTACCTTATCAACAAGGGATTGAATATTCAATTGACTTGGGCCAACACCATCAATAGGCGAAATTTTACCACCTAATACGTGATAGATGCCTTTATATAATTGGGTATTTTCCAATGCCATGACATCGCGCACATCCTCCACAACACAAATTACTTGTGGATCGCGAGATGGATTCGCACAGATTTCACAGATTTCTGCATCGGAAATATTATAACAACTGTTACAATAATTAATTTCTTGACGCATCTTATCCAATGCCTGAACCAATCGCGAAGTCTGTTCTTCGGGTTGTTTTAATAAATGTAAGGCCAATCGCAAAGCAGTGCGTTTACCAATTCCAGGTAGCTGAGAAATTTCTTCTACTGCTTTTTCTAATAATTTTGAAGGGAAATCCATGGGGCAAAGATATAAAATATACAACTATTTTCCACGTTTTATGTGATGCCCAACGGGAGTATTTATCACCTATATCCTGTTAATTCTCTGATCCAAAAGCAAAAAACACAGCTTCATTTCACCTGGAGAAATAGACGTGTATTACTAAAATTTACTTACTTTTGATTTTATACAAATGCAAAACAAACTTGTGCAATGACGCCACTAACTATTATTCTCATTATCGCTGTTTACTTCGGAATACTAATTGCTATTTCTCGCTTAACCAGCAACAAAGACAGTAGTAATGATGCGTTTTTTAGTGCAAATAAAAATGCTACTTGGTACTTAGTCGCTTTTGGCATGATTGGAACCGCCCTTTCTGGGGTAACATTTATCTCGGTTCCTGGTGAAGTGGGTTCGCCCAACGGAGAACAATTTAAGTATTTTCAATTCATTTTGGGAAATGCAGTGGGATTTATTATTACTGCTTCCGTTTTGCTCCCGTTGTATTACAAGTATAACTTAGTTTCGATATATACCTATATCGAAAAAAAAATGGGCGTGTACAGCTATAAAAGCGCTGCCTCTATATTCTTGTTGAGTCGAACGATTGGATCTGCCTTTCGCCTCTATCTTGTCGTCATTGTTTTACAACGCTATGTATTTGATTTCTTTGGCATTCCATTCTTTGCAACTGTACTGATTGCCTTGTTACTAATTTATGCCTATACGTATAAAGGAGGATTAAAAACCATCATCATTACCGATTCTCTACAAACGTTTTTCTTGGTAAGCTCCGTGATATTAACGATCATATTTATTTGTCATCAACTCGACTTATCTGCTATTCAAGCCTTTGAAGCAGTAAAGGAAAGCAATTATTCCAAAGTTTTCTTCTTTGAAGATTTTATGGGGAGTCGCTACCATTTTGTCAAGCAATTCTTGGGTGGGATTTTCGTTACGATTGCTATGGTTGGACTAGACCAGGATTTGATGCAAAAAAACTTGAGTTGTAAAAATATCAAAGAAGCACAAAAAAACATGTACTCATTCACGGGAATCTTTGTGCTGGTCAATTTATTGTTTTTGGGTATTGGTGCCTTGTTGTACATCTACGCCAATAACCAAGGAATCGAGGTCCCTTTAGATGCAGTAACGCAAAAACCCAGAACAGATTTACTATTTCCCGAAATAGCCTTTAATCACTTATCCCTATTTCCTGCACTAGTATTTTTATTGGGCTTAACCGCTGCTACATTTGCGACAACGGATTCCGCTCTAACTGCCTTGACTACATCTTTTTGCATAGATTTCCTCCACATGGATAAACAAAAAGACTCCCCTGCAAACGTCTGGAAGAGAAAAGTGGTTCACTTCGGTTTTTCGATTCTCATGTTTTTGGTTATTATTTTATTCAATGCCATTAACGATGCCTCTGTTGTTAGTATGATTTTTAAAATCGCTTCCTATACGTATGGTCCATTATTGGGACTATTTAGCTTTGCTATTTTCTTTAAAAACAGACAAGTAAAGGACAAATATGTGCCTTATATCTGCTTGCTTGCCCCTTTTATTACGCTTTGGTTTAGCAATCACTCTAGCGACTTATTAAACGGATATGTGTTTGACAATGAACTAATCATTGTCAATGCATTAATTACGCTCCTATTACTTTGGAGTAGTAGCCGATCAAAATTGATTCGTACGGAGTAAGACTAAGGTACAAGCCTCTTCGTATCCGATATTGTTCTTTATCAATTGCTTGTAAAAAGCTGGATTCTCTGTACCTGGGTTAAAAATAACGCGTTGGGGTTGCAGTTGAATAATGTATTCATAAAATGCTTCCTGTCGTTGTGGATTGAGATATAAGGTCACCGTGTCTATGTCGGAATAAGCATTCAAATCCGTATGAATCTCCACATCTGCTACTTTTCCTGCACGTAAACCATGAGCCTCTACCGGATGACCATATTCTCGCAACATGCGAATCGCTTGGTTGGAATAGCGCTCTTCTTTCAAAGAAGCACCTAATACTACTGTCTTTTTCATCTTTTTAGTCTTATCTTTAAATATAATAAATTATCTTAAATAAAACAAATTCACTAGTAGTTTCAAATATTATCTAAACAAAAATATAACACAATGATAAAAATCATGTTTTTATATTAAAAAAATAGATACATTTGTTAAAGTATAATTGTAATACAGATAACTATGAAAAAGCTATTTCTATCATTATTAGGAGCTGTTTTATTAATGGGTAATACAGCAACTGCTCAAGAAACACCACAAGAGAAAGACTCTTACAAATGGCAAGTACGCCTAAGAGGTGTGGGAGTAATTCCTCACAATAGAGCTGACATCAGCACGATTGGAGGACAAATAGATGTGAATAACAACTTTATTCCAGAGCTTGACTTTACGTATTTCTTTACAGAAAACTTGGCTGCCGAGTTAATCTTAGGTACTTCAAGACACACCGTAGGAACCTTAGGTTCTGATTTAACTGCAGTAGACAAAGGTTCCAACGCTAATGTAGACTTAGGAAGTGTATGGTTGCTACCACCTACGTTAATGGTACAATACCACTATCCAGTAACAAGTAACTTCAAACCATATGTAGGGGTTGGGGTAAACTACACGATTTTCTACAATGAAAAATCGGGAACAGCAAAGGACATTTCATATGACAATAAATTTGGTTGGGGATACCAATTTGGATTTGACATCGACATCACGGATAAATTCTTTATCAACGTTGACTTCAAAAAATTATTCTTGAAAACAGACGTAACAGTTGATGCAACCAATCTTAACCCTACTGGTGAACAACTAAATATACCAGCAAAAGTTAAAATTGACCCTATGTTAATTGGTTTTGGTGTAGGTATGCGTTTTTAATTATTTAATTGATTTTTTCATAAAATGTTCCTAGTGCTTGCATTAGGAACATTTTTTTTGTGCTGTGATTTTGTCGATCTTTGGATTTTCCTTACCTAGAAATAAATCATATGGATCAGCCAATTACTTTTAAAGGGATAAATAAACTTGCAATACCCGCCATTTTTTCTGGCATCTCGGAATCAATTATCACGCTTACGGATATTGCTATTGTGGGTAATTTAAAAGATAATAGCGTAGAAGCCCTAGGAGCGGTAGGATTAGTGGGTTCCTTTTTATCGGCTATTATATGGGTTGTTGCCCAAACCAAAACATCGTTATCGGCAACTGTTTCGCAGCATTATGGTTCTAAGCGCTTATTGGTGATTAAAACATTAATTCCGCAAGCCATTTTGTTTAATTTCACGCTAAGCCTTTTGCTGTTCCTAACGACAACTTTTTTTGTGCACGAAATTTTTACTGCTTATAATGCAGAAGGTTTACTCTTGACCTATGCCAAAGAGTACTACCTGATTCGAGCTTGGGGATTTCCCTTAACGCTTATCACCTTTGCTTTATATGGTGTGTTTAGAGGTTTACAAAATACCATTTGGGCAATGAAGTGCAGTTTAACAGGAGCCGCACTTAATGTCATACTCACCTACATACTCGTCTATGGAATCGAAGGTATTATTCCTGCCTATCACATCAAAGGAGCCGCCTATGCTAGTGTTGTAGCTCAATCGGTGATGCTAATTATGGCTTTTTACTACTTTTTCAAGTATACCCCATTTAGCATGCGATTGAGTAAAAATATCAATCCTACGTTGAAGCCCTTCATTATCATGAGCTTTAACTTTATCATCCGAACAGCAACCCTCAATGTTGCCATTTACTTGGCCAACGCCTATGCCACTGGATATGGAAAAAACTTTATAGCCGCTCAAAGCATATTGATGAATATTTGGTTATTTTTCTCTTTCTTTATCGATGGTTATGCCACCGCAGGTAATGCCATGTCTGGAAAATTACTAGGTGAAAAGAACTATACCGCACTTTGGAAAATGAGCAAAGCCATCAGCAAATATGCCATTCTTATCTCCCTTATTTTAATTGGGATTTGCTTCGCATTCTACGAGCAAATTGGTCTATTGTTCAACCAAGATCCCGAGGTTATTCGCGTGTTTACTTCTGTATTCTGGATTATTTTACTGGTACAACCTATCAACTCACTCGCTTATATCTATGACGGAATTTTTAAGGGAATGGGAGATGCAAAATTCTTGCGCAACAACCTGATATTCGCTACCTTTTGTGGCTTCTTGCCTACTTTATTGGTCTTCGATTATCTAGGCTTTCAACTGTATAGCGTTTGGATCGCTTTTGCGATATGGATGTGCTGCAGAAGTTTCCCATTGATGTACATTTTCAAGAAAAACTATGTGAATAAAGGACAACGCTAACCTTCATAACCGTTAACCAAAAATGTAGCAGTGTTGCAAACATGTCTCATGCCTATTTATATTGTACAGAAGTACTTAACTTTGTATCTAGAATTAATATAAATAGGTATGATACATCAAGATAAAGACAGCTGTTGCAATTCAAAACTAGAATTCAACAAAAAACCAACCCCTGAACATAACCATGGGGATCACGATCACGATCACGATGACCACGATCACAATCACGGTGATATGAATAGCAAGTACACAATTGGTTTTAGTGTGCTCTTATTCTTTTTGGGTGTACTCTTTGCCAATGTGCTCAAAGCTGATTGGTTTATCAACAATCCCACCTTGCGCATTCTGTGGTATGTAGCGGCCTATGTTCCAGTAGGTTTTCCCGTTTTAAAAGAAGCGTTTTCAATGATGCTTAAAAAGGATTTCTTCAATGAATTTTCCTTAATGGGTATTGCTACTTTAGGGGCGTTTGCTATTGGTGAATATCCAGAAGCTGTTGCTGTGATGCTCTTTTACACCGTTGGAGAGCTCTTTCAAGAATCTGCGGTAAACAAAGCCAAAGGCAATATCAAAGCCCTTTTAGACATCCGTCCTAATGAAGCTAACGTATTCAGAAATAACGCTTTTACAATTGTAAATCCCGAGGAAGTAGCGATTGGAGAGCGCATTCAGGTAAAAGTTGGAGAAAAAATCCCATTAGATGGAGAGTTACTTTCTGATAAAGGAAGCTTTAACACTTCAGCATTAACAGGGGAGAGCAAACCATCTACGTATAAAAAAAGAGATATTGTCCTTACGGGAATGATCAACTTAGAACAGGTAATTGAAGTTCGCACAACAAAATTATACCAAGATAGTTCCTTGGCAAAAATATTAGAAATGGTACAAGAAGCAAGTGCTCGTAAAGCACCTACAGAATTGTATATTCGCAAATTTGCCAAAGTTTACACCCCTATTGTATTCTTTTTAGCCGTATTACTCACTTTTGTTCCCTATCTATTTTTGGGAGATGGTTATGTCTTTACACAATGGTTAGAGCGCGCCTTAGTCTTCTTGGTCATCTCATGCCCTTGTGCATTGGTTATTTCAGTTCCACTAGGTTATTTTGGTGGTATTGGCGCCGCTTCAAGAAATGGAATCTTGTTCAAAGGATCTAACTTTTTGGAACTCATGGCGAAATTGGATATTGTAGTCATGGATAAAACCGGTACATTAACAGCGGGTGTATTCAAAGTACAAAAAGTAGAGACAACCCATCCACAAGATGAATTTGTTCAGCTTGTATCAGCCATTGAAAAACAATCGACTCACCCTATTGCCAAAGCGATTGTAGAGGCTTACCCTACTGCGTTAGTTGCAGAAAATGTTAGAGAAATTTCGGGTAAAGGTTTGGCTGGCCTGATTAACAACCAAGAAATTCTCGTTGGAAATACGGCTTTACTTGAACAACATACTATTGATTTTCCAGCTGAGATTAACGACATTGTAGAGAGTATAGTTGTTGTTGCCATTAATCAGACATACGCAGGTTATATCACCATTGCGGATCAGATCAAAGAAGATGCCCATGAAGCTATTCGCCTTATGAAGCATATGGGGGTACAAAAAACAGTAATGTTAAGTGGAGATAAAAATACCATTACGCAAAAAGTGGCCAAAGAAACAGGTATTGATTTTGCTCTAGGTGGACTATTACCTGAGGGAAAAGTAGAACAAGTTGAAAAACTCAAAAAAGAAAATCCTACTAGTTCAATAGCCTTTGTAGGAGATGGAATTAATGATGCTCCTGTACTTGCATTAAGTGATGTAGGTATTGCGATGGGAGGACTAGGAAGTGATGCTGCAATTGAAACGGCCGACGTTGTCATACAAACTGATCAGCCATCAAAGGTAGCTACCGCCATTCACATTGGAAAAGAAACGCGCAAAATCGTCATTCAAAATATAACCTTTGCCTTAGTCGTAAAAATTATCGTTTTAATTCTTGGTGCAGGTGGAATTGCTAGTATGTGGGAAGCAGTTTTTGCAGATGTTGGAGTAGCTTTACTCGCGATCTTAAATGCAGTTCGAATCCAAAAAATGAAATTTATCTAATTACAAAAAGTCCTTACATGATTGGACAACTTTACATGCCCCGAAAAGATAGACACTTTTTGGGGCATTTTTTATGCTTGTTTATACGCAACAAAGCCTCCAATTATCACTCCTATCAGAAATAGCTTAAAAGCAAAGCGGATAAGGTCTCTGCTACAAATATTTAGTTGTTCTTTTCTCATTCTACTACATATTATTAATAAAGAATAGCTTCTTATTCATCTGCAACTGTCTTAAATTGGTCTAGCGTTTCTTTTATCTGTTTGAGATAACGTCCATACAGCCTTTTAATCCACAACCTACAAATAAAAAAAACAGAAGCAGAAGAAAGAATCAAAAACACCAAAAAGTACCATTTAGTAAAGAGCAAATTGATTTTATTCAAAGGAATTTTAGTAAAAAAGGGAATAAAAAACAGGACAAATGGAGCCAAGGAAAAACAAAAATTCTCATACAATTGGACATACATTCGGGTTTGAAAATACACTTCATATAAACTATCTCTTGAATTCATCTCAAAAGTACTCGACGAGCGATAAAACAAGGCCATCTTAATAATATAATAAAAAGATACAAAAGCAAATAAAATGTAAATCCCATAAAAGAAAAACCACTTGTCTTCAGGCATGGCATGCAATTGAGGAAAAAAAGCAATCCCAATCACGGCGGAAGTTTGTAGTATAATATCCTGTAAGGTATTCTTGCGAATGCGATCTAGGGGCAATCGACTTTTAGAGGTCAATAGCGTCTCTTCAGTCACTTTTTCTGCTTGAATCGATTGATTATTCCACGATTTTTTTATCTCATCAAAATTCATATCCTTTTCGTTTTATTATGTCTTGTAATTTATTTTTTGTTCGATTTAATCTTACCCGAGCGTTTCCTTCAGAAATTCCGAGATTATTTGCGATTTCGAGATGGGAAAAACCCTCTAAAAACAAAAAGATTAGCGCTTTTTCCACATCGTTGAGTTCATGAATAGCCCCATAGAGATACTTTAGTTGTTCTTCTACTTCAAAACTAGCTTCCTCCAATTGAAACTGATGCTTCTCGTTGTCTAGGCGAGTCGTCGACTTGGCTCTTATACTATTTTTTTTAAAATACGTAATTGCCGTATTGATACAAACCCGATACATCCAAGTGGAGAATTGACTAGCCCCTAAGAAGTTAGTATAAGACTTCCAAAGCTGACAAATCATTTCTTGATACAAATCCTCCTGATCTGCTTTAGTGTCCATATAAAGCCTAGATACTTTAAATAAAATACCTTTATGGACGTTAATCCGTTCTAAAAATTCTTGTTCTAATTTGATCTGCACGGGTTTTAGTTTAAAATTGCTTGAACAGTAAACCCCTTTTCCTTAAGCAAGGCTATTACACCGGCTTCGCCCGCTAGATGTCCAGCTCCCACGGCGAATAAAGTAGAAGCTGTAGGCATGATATGCACCATCTTTTCTATCCACATGCGATTGCGGTTGTCAAGCAATAAGCGTTTGCCCTCACTGGATAATGATTTAGGATCAATCGCCATGCGATAAAGCGCTTCTATATCTTCTTGATTGAAAGCATTGACCATGCTTTCGAAATCCATTGCAGCACTCTCTTTTTCTTTCAATTGAGCGAGAACTTCTTTGGCAGAATAAATGCGATTAGTGAGGTCAATTTGATCTTTAAAACGCTCTAATCCCAAGATATTTTTATTCTTATCCAATCCTAATTGTAGGATCGCCATATCGTAACCAGCAATAGCACAAGGAATATTTTTTGTAGCTAACATGCCCATCAGCAAAAAGGGAGGCATGTGATCGACATCGGATGCATCCATGCCATACTTACTTTGCAACAAAGTTCGAAATTCAATTTGCTCAGATTCTGAAAGTTGAGAAGATAAGGTAGTTGAAGAAACCAGTAAGTCTTGTAAGCTCAGCAATTCATTAGGATCTACTAGATTTACCTCTAAGGCAATTTGCTCCACTGCTTCGATAGCAGTCAAGACTTTCTCAGAAACCCGCAAATCAGTTTCACAAAGTAAATGAAAGGTACCCAAGAGATAAGAAGATTCTTTTAATCCATTGCCAGAAATCTCCCAAAGATTAGATTTATCAGTTGTGTTTTGAGCAGAACTAGCTACGAAATTAAAAACTAAAAAGTAAGTAAGAAATAGTAAATGCCTCATTTAATTCAAATTATTTGGTATCTATAGAGTTAGTATACAAAATACAAAAACGTTACAACTTTATTTTGTACGGTTTATCTCACCTAGTTTATATTTTGTTTTGGTGCTCGATGAATCTACGATTTGTTCTTTGCGCGGTTTGTTAGTTGCGCGGTTCGCG